>PSRA01000040.1 GCA_003175695.1 Bacteroidota bacterium
TTACATCACCCGGCCATTGGCTCAGTATTTTGCAACAGGTACTTCGGCAAACCAATACAGATGTGGACAAAGGAGCCTTAGCTTATGCACTCGTAGGCACTAGCTTAAATGATGCTGCCATTACCTGCTGGCAAACGAAATACAAGTATAACCAGGTTAGACCCGTAACATATATTCGAAATGTGATGGGATTTCCATCGTGGAATCCTGTATTGACAACACCAGCTCATCCCGAATATCCCTCTGCACATGCGGTTATTTCATCAGCAGCATCTGCGGTATTTACCAGAATGTTTGGAAACATTGGGAGTTTTACAGACCACACTTACGATTATGAGGGATTTGCTCCAAGGACCTACAATTCATTTGAAGCGATTGGAGTTGATGCAGGCAACTCAAGGCTTTATGCAGGGATACATTACCAACCCTCTATTGATACCGGATTAAATGTTGGAAGAAAGGTGACTGCAAATATTTTTAACGCAATTCAATCGAGACCTTGATTAATAGAAACGCGAAGCATGAATTAAATATACATTTTTCATGCTTCGCATATTGCTACTTTCCCGAAGTAAGTTTTTTTAACAGCAGTTCTTTTCTGTTTCTGGAGACATTTACTGTCGAATCACCGTTCATGACCAGATAGCCTCCTTCTCCGCGTACGTATTTGTCAACCTCATTCAGATTGATCAAATAGGAGTGGTGAACGCGAATAAAGAATGAAAAAATGAGGAGTTGCTCTTCCACTTCTTTTAATGTGCGACAAGCTGTTTTTTTCTTTCCATTCTTTATGTGAAAATGAGTGTAATTGTTGTCAGCTTCGCAATATATGATTTCCTTGACAGGAACCATTTCATAACCTTCTAGAGTCGCGATTGCTATTTTTGAAAAACAATTTTCAAGTTTCTTCAATTGTGAATTCATGGCTTCAAATTGCTCCTTCGAAGGCAAATGGGAATGCGATTTTATCTTGTGAATAGCGGCCAGCAATTCCCTCGCGTCTATTGGTTTTAAAAGGTAGTCTAGCGCATTCAGTCGAATGGCTTTTATTGCATATTGGTCATACCCGGTTGCAAAAATCACGGAGAAAGGCACCTGCACAAAATTTTCAAGCAATTGAAAACCATTCATACCGGGCATTTGGATATCAAGAAAAACAAGATCGGGTCTAAATTTTCCAATCGAGTCAAGAGCATCTTCACCCGATTGACATTTGGCCAGAATCTTTACTTCAGGACAATAATTGGCCAGCAATATGCTCAAAGTATCAAGACAATGCACTTCGTCGTCGACCAGAATTGTCTTAATCATATATGACAGGGATTTTAATTATGACTTCAGTTCCAGCCGGACTTCCATCAGCGTTCACAAGATCATTTGTCGTGATAGTTGATTTACTACCATTCGTTGCTTGTATCATGGCGATTCGATCAGCAGTAATTCTTAGGCCCATCGACTCGTGTTTAATCGGCAGTTCATCTCGGATAGCCGCTGCTTTAGCCCGACCAACGCCATTGTCGGTAACTATCAAGTAGAGCCAATCGTCTTCAATTGATATGTCAATATCCAATCGTCCTTTTGATTTCTTGTGCATTAATCCATGCCAGATAGCATTTTCTACAAAGGGTTGCAAAATGAGTGGGGGTACTTTCACTCTCAAAGTATCAATGTTATCTGAAATTGAAATCTTATACTCAAAGTGATAATCAAACCTCAATGCTTCCAGGTCCAAATAGAGTTCTAGAGATTCGAGCTCGTCCGCAAGTGATACGAGAGTTGCTTTTGAATACTGTAGGATCATTCTGATTAGCTTTGAAAATTTAGTCAGATATTCAGAAGCCTGAACAGGGTTATTTTGGAGGATAAAACGATTAATTGAGTTGAGGGAATTAAATACAAAATGTGGTCTCATTTGCGCTCGTAAGGCCTGAATTTCTAATTCAACTGTTTTATTAATCAGGTCTGCGTGTTTTTTTTCACTTTCCAATCTTTGCATATCCAGTTCATTTTCCAATTGGGTTTGTTTGAGTTTTTCATTCTTTCTTTTTAATGATAGGTTCCTATAAGATATAAAACCTAATGAAGCCATAGCAAATAAACCGGCAATCAGGATCCATTTCATAGTTGAAGCATTCTTCAGTTCAATTTCTTTAATCTTATTATCCCTATCCAGGAATGTAATCTCATCTAACTTTTTTTCATACTCTGATTGATTCTTGTACATGCTTAATCTCCAAAGAAATTGTTTGTTAGTAAGTGAATCCTTTATCTCCATGTATTTGTGCATAAAAAAATATGCGCTGTCATCCTTATTGAGTTGTTTGTAAATTTTAGAGAGTATATCATACCCAACTACCATTGACGTTCTAACATTTGCCTGTTGAGCCATGAACAACCCATCTCTAGCATACTTTAAAGCCAAGGGCATATTATTTTTTGCATAATAGGTTTTGCTCGCATCCAGTAATACTCGCATCAAATCCCATTTATTATTTCCTTTTCTGTAAAACTCTACTGGTTCGAGAAAAATTGCCAATGCCGAGTCGTACTGTTTTATTGCGAAATAGGATTCTCCCAGGCTGACTTTGATCAGCTGATTGTCCGGATCCATTTTCACAGCATATTTCAGATACAAAAGAGAGGAGTCCGTCTTGCCCATCAACCTGTACATTGTTCCGATTGGTTCATTAAAATAATTCCAACCCGAGTTAGCAAGATTAACCCCCTTTTTCCTGGCATATTCTAAGCCCTGTAGATAATAATCCAACGCATCTTCATTATCTCCGGCTATCCTAAACAAGTGACCTATGTTGGTAAATGAAGCGGCTGCACAACTGTGATCGCTCATTTTTTGTCTGACTCGAAGACTCTTAAGGCAATAGTTAAAGCTACTATCATACTCACCCATGATCGCAAACAGAAATCCCAACCATGCACCAACCTTCCCTTCCCCCTCCCAATCATTCAAGTTTTGAAGATAGGGTAAAGATTTTTTGAAAAACAGCAGCGAATTGAAGAAATCATTTTCTGAATAAAGTGCCTGTCCCAACCAGAGGTAGGACCAGGCGATTCCTTTGCTATTATGAATTGCTTCACACATCTTCATGGATTTGCGCAAGCTTTCTTCTGCCGAAATGAAATTCTGCCTATAGATATCACTGACACCCAAATGCAGAATAGCCATTGCTTCCCCAAGCTCATACCCCTTGCTGCATGATTCTTCATAAGCTAGTTTGGCGTAGTGGGAAATAGAATCTGGTATAACATCTGGAGGAAACCAGAACTCCTCGCAGAGTGCATTCAGACAATTAATTTTTTCAATTCCCGATAAAGTGGGCAAAAGCTTTTTTAGACTATCTATTTGTTTGATGGGAGGATGCTGGGCAATAGAAGAAAAGGAGACGGAAACACAGATTGCTCCCAGCAAGATATTTCGAGCGAGGGCCATTTTAGGTGGTTGAATTGTGCGAAAATCTTAGTTAGCTCGGTTCAGTGTCATCGAATCCACCATAACTATTCAATCAAAAATAATTATAAAATATCATATACTATAAGAGCAAACTTATCAAAGCTATAATATGGAAAGTTGAATTTTTTATCAATTGAGTGATCCACTGAATAGGGCGGTAACAAGCGGGTATGCCTGAGTAAATGACTCCTTTTCCTCAGATTTCGTATGATCTTCCTGTTTAGTGGCAGATAGCCCTTTGAGGTATTCCAATTGCTAGGTCAAAACAGTATTATACTCACCAAAAGAGTCAATTGCTAGCTTGGGGATGTTGTAATTGCAGAAATTGTTGTATATTACAACAAAAGAATTCCAACAAAATTTGTTTCCCTATTTTGGGTTTCTACGTCTAACAATAAAAGTCCGGTCCCGCCGAAACGAATCTCTCCTCTATGTAACATTAATTATTCCGGCGCCAAATATTAGTTGTCCGCTATTTAAAGCTCATCTTGCTTGCCTGCTGGCTTAGTGAACCTATATCCCCTGCGTTTTAGTATTCTTTTATTTCTATCATTTCGTATCCTTTCTTAGCCAAACCCATTTCATAACCCTAAAAATTTTTTATGCGAATTGCAATTACAAGTCCGGAAAAGAATAGCAGATATGCGAATTCGTCTTCTGGAGATATTCAAACATGTTTTCTCGAACGCGACCCAAATCAACCCCATGGTTGGATTCGAGTTCGTGAATTTAAGCAAGGAACGACTTACGCCAACCGGGCGTCTACAGCGTGGGCCAGTTATGTTAATCCGTTCCCCTATACTGGGGCACAAAATGCTGCTGCTATTGATGCTGCATTCAATATTTTTAAGGAACGGTTTGAGTGGTATTTCGCCGGTTGGATAGACTACCATGACAAAAATGGGAAAACTCTTATTGTTCCAAACACCGAACATCACGTAATATATTTCGAATGGACAATAGTACCATTGGTGGGCAATCTTAATTATGAAGTCAATATTTACTTATGCGTAGACTAATAACAGGAGTTTATCTGATTCTTGCGCCTTCCCCGGTTAAGTTGGCGCTAACTTCCCTCACAGATCCACCTAAGCCAGGAGGAACCGTTCCTCCTCCTCCGGCAGCTTAAATAATGAATTGTGGGTGGATCCTTGAAAATTCTTGCCGAAACCTGAAGATGAGTCGGCAGGAATTTTTTTCTTTGTCTTTCCGATTTAGGATGCTGATGAAAATACCGATACTACTAAGCCTTTTTCTTTCTTATGCTTTGGCAATATCAGGCCAATGCCCCGATAAAGACAGTTTATGGCATCGTCTGGTTTACTTAAGAGACTCTTCACATAAGCCGAATAAGGAAGTACAATCTGAATTGATAGGGTGGTTGGAAAAGATGTCTCATTGTCCAAAAAATGATTCAACATATTGTTTCCTGCTTAGAAGAATAGGCATGACTTACTATTCACAGGGCGATTTTTTGAAAGCGATAGACTATTTCAATCACGCGGTCGCTGTCGTTCTAGCTAACGTGAACAAAGGGTCAGTAGATCCTGAAGATCTTATTTTGAGCTACAATTGGTTAATGGTTTTTTACGACTCTTTGAAGAACGACCAGGAAAAAATGAAAACCATCAACAAATGCATTGATGTAGCAGTTCAATTAAGTCGTTCCCGCCATTTAAATCTTAATTCCCAGCTAGCCTATATTTTAGCTCTGTATAAAAGAACTCAGTACTACTTTAATATAGGGGATTATTACCGTTGCCATGAAGATGCACGCTTGTGTGAAAGCCTTTCTTTAGAATTAGCCAGGAACGCTTCGCCACCTGGTGGCCAGAAGCGGATCAAAGAATATGCGTCAAGCAGCCTCGGATGGTCAGTGCAAGCTTTATTGATGCTAAAGAACTTTAAAGAAGCCGAGAATATGTTAACTAATAAGCTTGATGAATATAAAAAGACACGCCTTTCCAGATATGTCGGAATGGTTTATGGAAAATTGGCCGAGGTAGCAATGCAAAATGGGAATTATGAAAAAGCGGAATCGTATCTTAAGGAGGAATTAAAATATGAAAAAGCGAGTGGCCTCTATTTCAGTTGTAAACAAACATTAAAAGCTTTAGGAGAAAAAATATATTTTCAGCATTACCATGATCCTGAAATGGCTCTCCACTATTACAATTTGGCCCTTGCCGAAAGTAAAAATCTCGATGAGGATCCGAAAACTGAATCGGCAGAATCATTGAGTATCCTTACAGATGTTGCGAATGCTCATGTTCAAATGGGTCATTTTGATTCTGCCTTCTTTTATTTTCAACGTGCTTTTGATCAGATAAAGCCGGGAATCAACGAACAGGGCATTTTATCCAGCTCACCTCAGGCAGTGATGGAATATAAAAAGATTCACTACCTGACGGGCCTCGTTATAGATAAAGGGGATGCTTATTGGAAAAAGTTTCTTTCGACTCTTAAATCGGAAGACATCAGAACAGCCGCCCAAATCTACAAGGCTGCCGACCACCTGCTCGATAAAGTCAAAACCCAACTGGCTGATTTGAATTCAAAGCTTTTTTGGAGAAGCGATTCCAGGCGATTATACGAGCACGCAATTGAAGCTTCTTATTTGGAAAAAAACCCGGATGACGCATTTTATTTCTTCGAAAAAAGCAGGGCGGTACTTTTAAATGACCAAATAAGTGAACAAAATAAAATCTCTTCGAACGACATTTTGAAAATGTCACAATTGAAGAGAACGATACTCACACTTTCACAAAAGCGCGATCATAGTAGCCCTTCCTCAGGCGAATATATGCAATTGCAGACTGAAGTTATCGCGAAGAATCGTGAGATGGATGAATTGGTGCAAACATTGAAGCGCCACAATCCTCTGTACTATCAAAGCTTTTTTGATACTTCATTTGTTACATTGGCTGATGTAAAAAGAAATTTGTTGAAGGATCATCAGGCTTTAGTTGAGATTTTTGATGGTGACAGCAGCGCCTTTTCCTTACTGATTACGGCCTCAAGCGTTTACTTCAATAAATTAGATAATATCGATCTGGATACAACTGTGAGAAATTATGTTGGGATGATATCAGATCAAAAAATGCTTAATAAGAGGTACCTGGCTTATATCAAAACAGCCAATCATTTATATCAACTGATTTTTAAAAATCTTCCTTTACCAAAAGGAAGAATCATCATCTCGCCAGATGGTCCCTATTTTCCTTTTGAAGCGCTAGTTACTTCCACTACTCCCCAGCCAACTTTTTTCCTGGGTGATCACGCTGTGAGCTACACCTATTCCGCAAGATATTTAATGAATGAATTTGCAAAAAGCGATGAAGCGTCCGCCGACGGCCTTCTCGGGGTGGCGCCGGTCCAATATTCTTCCTCTCTTGACTTGGTTTCCCTTAACGGAAGCGATATTTCACTGGGCAGGATCAGTTCCAATTTTGCGAATTCGAATCTCTTTATAAGAGACAGAGCTACCAGGAACAATTTTTTAGGGGCATACTCCAGGTATAAAGTAATTCAACTCTACACGCATGCATCAGCCACCAGCGGAAGGGGAGAGCCTTGTATTGATTTTGCGGACTCATCACTTTATCTATCCGAACTGCTACCGGAAAATAAGCCCCTCACAAAATTGGTAATACTATCTGCCTGCGAAACGGGCAAAGGACAATTGTTTCAGGGAGAAGGAGTGTTCAGCTTTAATCGCGGTTTTGCTTTGCTTGGGATCCCGTCATCCGTTATCAATTTATGGTCAGTGGATAATCTGGCAACCTACGAATTGACGGAGTCATTTCATAAATACATTTCAGCAGGTATGCCCCTTGATATTGCCTTGCAAAAAACCAAGATCGATTATATTTCTAAACAATCTAAGACTAATCAGCTTCCATTTTACTGGGCTTCCATGGTTGTCGTAGGGAAGTCGGATCCGGTGACAGTTGAGAAGAAGAAATCCTGGGCGTGGATTACTGTCTGGACGGCCCTCGGAGGTATGGCGATGTTGTTTTTCTGGCAATGGAAAGAATCGCGAAAAAGTTCTAATAAAGGAAGCTGAACCTGGAGTGTTTCTAGGCGGTTCCGATTTCTGAAGTTGCACGATATAACTATATCCAAAGTAGGACTGATTTGGTAACTGGTCCGAGTAGGGAAAACTTTTTTGCCACCTCTTCCCAAAAATGTAACTTAGAATTACCTTATTTACTCACAACCTGTCTCGCTTTTACATCTGCGACCCGCATCTTCTGTCAATGCGATGTTATTTTCGAGTAAATGCATTAAATCTTTGATATGAAAAAAATCTATACTTTGGCAGTTAGCCTGTTGCTGCTTGCCTTTTTGTCCTCGTCGTGTAATAAAGAAAATATGAAGGCGCCGGAAAACAAGAAAACGCAATCATCGACTCAGCAGGACAAAACAGGATCGGGAACAGCAGAGGCTTCCAATCCAAATGCGACGCCGAGTGATCAGCCCCCTACCCACCCAACTTGCCCCGGGCATTAAATTTATTATTTCACCCAACGATGTAATGGAAACGCAAAGACTCCAAGGCAGCGGCGATCCACCTTGTCGTCTTTGCGTTATTGCTTGAAATAACGATCAGCCTAATTCGGGATAAAGCGGGAATTGCTGCATGAACAAATTGACCTTTTTACGGACGCATTCAAGTTCTGCATCCTGTTCAGCATTCACGATCGCAGAATCAATGAAGTCAACCAATTTCTCCATGTGCTCCTCTTTCATGCCGCGAGTAGTGACGGCCGGGACGCCCACCCGAATGCCCGATGTGACGAAAGCGCTCTTATCATCGAAAGGAACCATATTCTTATTTACGGTGATATCCGCTTTTCCCAAGATAGCCTCAGCCTTTTTCCCACTAATATTTTTATTCCTGAGATCAATCAGGAGCAAATGATTATCGGTTCCGCCTGATACAATGTGATAACCTCTCTTCAAAAATGAATTAGCCATTGCCTGACCATTCAAAATAATCTGCCTGGCATATTGTGTGAACTCATCTGTCAGGGTTTCGCCGAAAGCAACGGCCTTTGCGGCAATAACATGTTCGAGCGGACCGCCCTGACTTCCCGGGAAAACGGCCATATCTAACAGATTGCTCATGGGCCGGATATTTCCTTTTACATCTTTCAATCCAAATGGATTGTCAAAATCCTTTTTCATGAGAATAATACCTCCTCTTGGTCCACGCAAAGTTTTGTGAGTGGTCGAGGTTACAAAATGTGAGTGCTCGAAGGGGGAATTCAATAAATTTTTGGCAATTAAACCAGCCGGATGGGCCATGTCACACATGACGAAAGCATTGATCTGGTCAGCAATCTTCCGGATTCTGGCGTAATCCCAATCGCGACTGTAGGCAGAAGCACCGCAAATAATCAATTTGGGCTTTTCAGTCAGGGCCACTTTCTCCATCATATCATAATCAACCAAACCATTTTCTTTTTTTACGCCATAGAATAATGGTTTGTATAGTTTGCCTGAAAAATTTACGGGTGAACCATGCGTCAGGTGTCCCCCCATACTCAAATCCAGTCCAAGGATCTTATCACCAGGCTGCAAAATGGCGAGCATCACTGCATAGTTCGCTTGCGCTCCGCTATGAGGTTGAACATTGGCATATTCACAATCAAATATCTTCTTGACCCGGTCAATGGCAAGCTGTTCTGTCTGATCAACTATCTCACAACCACCATAATACCTTCTTCCGGGATAGCCTTCAGCATATTTGTTGGTCATTACATTGCCCATGGCTTGCATGACCTGGAGTGAAGTAAAATTTTCTGAGGCGATTAGTTCGATGCCATGACGTTGGCGTTCCAATTCTTTTTGAATGAGGTCGAAAACGAGGGTATCTCTTTGCATGGCGCAAAATTAGGCCAACTG
>PSRA01000097.1 GCA_003175695.1 Bacteroidota bacterium
GTTTTGAAATATGGCCCGCGCTGCCAGTAATCACGTATTTCATACTGCTACATTTTAATTGTATATACAAATGAGATGTCCAAAAAAAAATCACAGCTTGTCTGTGAGAGCATTCATAGCGTGCACGAGACCGGCGCTTTCTTCTTTACCAAGAATTGCGCAATAGTTTTCATAAAATTCTACAAGGCAGGTTTGAAGCAGTGGACGTAATGTTTTTGCTTTCTTAGTGGGGTATATGTTGGTTATTTTTCCTTCGGTCTTGCGGGTGACGAGTTTTTTTTCCTCTAGTTTTTCAATTAGCCTGGTGATAGTGCTCGGCGCAAGGAGCAATTCTTCTACGAGAGCGGAAGGTTGAATGCCGGGAAAATCGACGATCATCATGAGCAAATAACCATGGCTTGGCGACAAATTTACTTTTTTCCAGGAAGATTCAGCCAGCTTTTCCATTTTTCTGGCTAGTGCGTTGGCTGCAAAATACATGCATTTGCAATACCGGCTTCCTGAAGCGTTCATGCTTCTAAGATAAATTTTTTCGAGCAAAGGTGCAAGGTTTGGCGAGGCTATTTACTTTCATTTTGAGCTATCAAATCCGTTAAGAATTAAACCGATTATTTGGTTTATTGCATGATGAGTTGTCAGGAGAAGTAAACGGGGCAGCGACAAAAAATTCACTAATGGGGCCGGATTATGCAGAGACCAATACCATTGATTTACAAAGGTGTGAGACTGGAATGCCGATGTTGATGTGATTGAAAACAGTCGAAGAGTAAAAGTAAAATGTGTCGATGAGTTGAACGATATCCATATGGCGCAAATCTTAACTTATTTAAGTTGACAAACGGCCCTTTGGGATAACTTATAAATTTCAACGTTGAGAAATTGAAAGACGGAATCAGAAGAGTCATAAATGACAGGTAATATGACCTTTTGAAGATCAATTTTTAAAGACGGAGAACCCGGAAACCACTAATTTTACCCATGCCTAATCTCAACTTAAACAATGATAAGAGCTTACTAGGTACCGCGGACAAAGAATTCGAAAACACCATCCGCCCCACCGTCATTACCGATTTTTCAGGTCAACCACAATTAGTAGAGAATCTGAAGATATTCATCCAGGCAGCAAAATTGCGCGGAGAAGCGCTCGATCATATCCTTTTTCATGGACCTCCGGGGCTCGGCAAGACAACGCTGAGCCGGATCGTCGCTAATGAGTTGGGCGTTCATATTAAAGAAAGTTCAGGCCCGGTAATTGAAAAACCCGGCGACCTGGCGGGACTTCTCACTAATCTCGAACCCAACGATGTGCTCTTTATCGATGAAATCCATCGCCTGAGCACGGTGGTGGAAGAATATCTGTATGCAGCGATGGAAGATTACCGCATCGATATCATGATCGATAGCGGTCCTAATGCACGAAGCATTCAGCTCAATCTGAATCCATTCACATTAATTGGTGCGACAACCAGAAGCGGTTTATTAACAGCGCCACTTCTGTCGCGTTTTGCAATTAAGGCAAGGTTGGAATATTATGACAGCCAGACACTGGAAAAAATCATCCATCGCTCTTCAACTATTCTTCAAACAAAGATCACATCGGATGCCTGCAATGAAATTGCGAGGCGTAGCCGCGGTACTCCAAGAATTGCAAACGGTTTATTGAGAAGAGTGCGTGATTTTGCACAGGTTCTTTCCAATGGAATTATTGACCTGGGAATCACTCAGCATGCGCTTCGTGCATTAAATGTGGATGAACATGGACTAGATGACATGGATAACCGAATACTTTCTGCCATCATTGAAAAATTCAAGGGTGGCCCTGTCGGCATTACCACTATTTCTACGGCGGTGGGAGAAGAAACGGGTACGATTGAAGAAGTATATGAACCTTTTTTGATCCAGGAAGGGTTTATTATGCGAACACCCAGGGGCAGGGAGGCCACAGCAAAAGCGTATGAGCATCTGGGTAAGAAGCCGCACAAGGACGATAATCTTCTATTCTGAATCTAACTGCCTTCTTTAGCACTCGATTTCAACGCAAATCCAACGGAAATTCCAGTTTTAGACTAATGTTCCTTCCCATATTATAAATGCCATGATGCGGCCTCGGATCTGTAGGATAGGGTTCAAAATATTTGAGACGGCTGAGATGATCCTGGTAAGCCACGTCAAATAGATTATTTCCCATGACATACAAATTGAAAATCGTCTTCCCCTTCTTGTTCAATAACCCGGCCCCGGCACCAGCATTGAACAACGTATATCCTGGAGTGGGTGTTTCAGTTTGATCAACCAGATATGCCCGGCTTTGCTTTGCATAGTAAGCCAACTGAACTTTTACAAATGCATGCCCGATCCGTCCGGCTGATTTTTCAGGAAAATCATATCTCAATTCTGAAACTCCATGTAGCGGCGGTATCAAAGGAACATATTTGTTGCTGTCAGATTGCAATTTGGGATCGATGTCTTTATTTATTCCATACACCGCAGATAAGCTATTCTCAAAATGCAAGGCCTTGATGGGGTGAATGTCAAAATTCAATTCACCGCCGTACAATTGTGCTTTTCTTTGCTGGAATTCAAAAGTCTGATTGCCTGGAACAATCACAGAATCTCCTCCATCTGCGTTAAGCAACCGCTGGTTGAATATGTAATTGGAAATTGTATTGTTGAACACGCTAAATGAAATTTCCAGGTATTTTGACGTGAATGAAATTCCAAGATCTTCCTGCAGATTGAATTCGGGCTTAAATGAACTATTACCAATCTGAAAAATATTGGTACCGGGATGTACCCCATTGGAAGATATCTCTGCAATATTTGGAGCACGGAATCCACGGGCAATATTTGCTTTGACCGAAAAATGATCTGTGAAATTATAAGTGGCACCCAGACTCCCTGAAATACCTGCAAAATTGTGGTCGTAATTGTTAAATCTTTTGTATGCTCCGACTGTGTCGGCCCCTGTAACTGGCATATCGAAGCCGCTTACAGGATTTGGTTTCGTATATAGCTCATCGTTGTGGAAAGAACGGGTGTCAAAACGGATACCTCCTGATATGTCGAGCTTGTCAATTGTTTTTTTGATTAAAGCAAATGGCCCGATATCAAACTGACGGTATGATGGAATAACAAAGTCCGTTCCGTTCGTAACCGTATTATCCTGATACATGCCATCTAGACCCACGGTAAAATCCCACCCATCGACTGATGGAAGATAGTATTTCACATCATAGGTAAAACTATTCAGTTGCAAATACAAACCTGGCACATCCTGGTACGGTTCTTCGGGATGACTGAATTCCCTTCTCACACTACGCTGGAATCCGAGGTTGACTCCCAACCTTGAATTTCCAATCGTAAAATTATTAGTCGAGTATACCCTGTAATGTTGCACATGCTGATGCAAAGGCGCAATGGAGTAAGACCTCAGTTCTTCCGGTGTAACGATGGTTCTGAAGGTATCAATCTCGGTAATCTGTTTGGTGAATTGTCGACTTGCGGAGTCCCTGCTTCCATCAGGAATCTGCTGCAAGGCGTCATAAATAGAAAGGCTAAGATGCGAGTATCCAAAAGCTCGATGCAGTCCAAGCGATACATTTCCATCTGTTTCATTGTAGGCCGTATTAAAGACCCTGCCATCAACACTGTTTTGATAATTGGTAGCTTTTTTGTGCGAAATCCTTCCCATCCATTCAAAACCATTTTTGGTGGCGCCGAGCATGGCAGATCCACCAAACATTCCGTTGTTAGTTTGATATTCTGTAGTAAGATTACCCACCATTTTTCCTTCTGGTGCCGGTGGAGTGGGGATGAGATTAACCACGCCGGCCAGAGCATCAGATCCATAGCTCAGGCTGGCCGGGCCCTTTATCACTTCAATCCTGTCAATTCCATACTGATCAACTTCAATGCCATGTTCGTCCCCCCATTGCTGCCCCTCCTGTCTAACGCCATCGTATAGGGTAAGTATCCGGTTATAACCCAGTCCCCGGATGAATGGCTTAGATACATTCGGACCGGTCGTTAACGCACTCACGCCTGGAACTTTCGCGATGGCATCAATGATATTTGTGCTGAGGTTGGTGTTTATAAATTGATGATTGATCGCTATAATGGGAACAGGACTTCGTTTGATTTGAGTCGCTTTCGAAAGACCTGTAACAACCACCGGGCTTTCTTCAACAAATTGATCCATCAATCCAAAATTCACCACAGTTGATCCATTGATCACCACAGTTTCCGTGAGGGTCTTGTAACCGATCGAGTGTACTTCGACCAGATAGGTTCCCGAAGGCAACATACCAAAATGAAAATGACCTGTGGAATCGGCAATCGCGCCGAGTTTTAGATCAGGTATTAAAACGGAGGCGCCAGGAATAGGAGTTGATTTTGCTTTGTCCAGAACCTGGCCTGACAGCGTGCCACTAATAGAAGGACCAAAATCACTGCCATTTGAATAAGAAAGTCCCTGCGCTAAATCTTTTTGAGAAAGCCCCGAAAAGATGACAAAAAATAAAATTGATAATTCTAAAGATCGCTTCATAAAAATCCTTTCAATGAACAAGGGCATTTAATTTTGCGAATAATCAAGACCGTTAGCCCCAACTATTCGAATAAAAATGAAGTGCCTGATCAGGCTAAATGTGGCGCGGGAGGACCTCTTGAGTCGATATCAAAATAATAGGCGGGCTCTGCCTGGTGGGAAGCAGGCGATGAAGATTCTTTATAAAAAAAGGAAATAAATAAGGCAGCTGGTTCGATAGCTGGAATGAAAGGCGATTCAACAACCAGGTTATCGCAATTGCAGCGAAAACCTGAATATTCGATTTGTTGTTGAGACGGGCTCGCGAGGCTGAATGGTGTGTCGCGATGATCTGCAATCAGATCATGCAATAATTTTTTTGGCGTCACACAGAATGCGAAAAGCAGGATCATGAAACCCGCCAGTGCCCGCTTTATGATGGGATGCTTATTCAATTTTTGCTACACTGTTGCAAATGTAGATATCGCCTGCCAGAGCGAAAAACCAATCTTACTAATTTAGCGTTAATTGATATTCTCAATTATACCGGCAATACCCTGTCCCCCACCCACGCACGCTGTCACCAATCCATACTTCTTCTTTAATCGCTTCATATCCTGTGTGATTTGGATAGTCAGTTTGCAACCGGTACAACCTAGCGGATGACCCAGTGCAATGGCGCCACCGTTGATATTGACAATTTCAGGATTCATTCCAAGCTTGCGAATGACGGCAATGGATTGAGAGGCAAATGCCTCATTGAGTTCAATTAAATCTATTTGTCCGAGATTCATCCCGGCCTGCTTTAATACTCGAGGCACGGCTTCTACTGGCCCAATACCCATGATCCTCGGGTGAACACCTGCACTCGCACAAGCCACTAACCTGGCGATGGGCTTAAGACCCAGCTGATTCACCATTTTTTCACCCATCACGATCACAAAAGCGGCTCCGTCGCTGGTTTGGGATGAATTTCCTGCTGTGACCGAACCTCCCGCTGCAAATACTGGCTTTAATTTCGCAAGCGCATCAAGAGAAGTATCTGCCCTCGGACCTTCGTCTGTATCTACAACAAAACTCCTTTTTTGTTTTTTGCCTTTATTATCGAGATAGGTCTCTTCCACTTTCATGGGAAGAATGCCTGATTTAAAATAGCCATTCTGTATGGCTGCAAGTGCCTTTTTATGGGAGTTAAAGGAAAACTCATCCTGGTCTTCCCTGTTTACCCCGAATTCTTTGGCAACTGCTTCAGCCGTTAAACCCATATTGAGGTAGTAGTCTGGTTCATCTGAAGCAATTGAATAGGCTGGAACGACTTTCCAACCTGCCGTCGGCACCATACTCATGCTCTCGGTTCCACCCGCAATGATACATTCGGCCTGACCACTACGGATCTTGGCTGTGGCAATGGCAATCGTTTCCAATCCACTAGCACAATATCGGTTGACGGTCACGCCGGGCGCATGTATTCCCACCGCACGCGCGGCAATTATTCTACCTACCTGCAATCCCTGTTCTGCTTCCGGTACCGCATTGCCCACTATCACATCGTCTACTTGTTTCGGATCCAAAGCTGGAACCGATGCCAATAATCCTTTTATTACATCAATAGCTAAATCATCGGGACGATAGAATCGGAATCCACCCCTTTTTGATTTGCCAACCGCCGTTCTCCAACCTGCAACGATATAAGCGTCCTGCATATAAAAGATTTGAATTGATAAAATGAATCAGTTGTCTATGCAACTTACTTACTCAAAGTTAACTTTTTGAGATAATTCATACAAAAAACCATCTGTCAAACTCCTTGTATCTTCGCGCCGATCTATGTATACCATCCTGCGTAACATTTTGTTCTTA
>PSRA01000171.1 GCA_003175695.1 Bacteroidota bacterium
ATCTTTTCATGTAATTAGAATTTAGACTTTAAAAGGTGCGAACAACGTCAATAATCGTACCGCATCTTATAAAATTACGGCAGCAGTCTTGGCGCAGTTGTTGTTTAGTGTAAAATTGGGGGTCGCTAATGATTAATTTTAAAATTGTTCCAGAATAATTTCTGCTTTCTATGGATTCGCAAGGTAGTTAACCTTTATTTGAAAAAGTTCTATTCCATGTCGATTATTTTGCCATCCTTGAACAAATTCCCTCAACGATTTATGGAAAAGATTATTGTACATCATCCACATTTTGCAGGCTGCAAAGAAAGTTTGTTTTCATTTACGAAAAAAACGTATTCGAGGCTATTGGAAAACTCTAAAATTTTGCAAATAAAATGTAAAGCAGGCTCCGATTCTGATCCCGGTTTTATTTTTGCAGAGAAGAGAAAATTGTTCTTGTACAGTAAATTGATAATCAAAGATATATTTGGGACCTGATCGCAAATTTCCTATACAAATCGGGCAGTTGTACGTAATAAAGTGCTGGCTAAAGTAACTATATTCGCAAATTGTCCGTACTGTTCGAAAGATCAGGGGAAAAGATGACAATATTTATTTAACAAACACGTTTCTAAAGTTTACACCAAGGTTTAAAAAGCGTTTCATATGAACTTAAAAAATCTAGTTATCCTAGCTTCCTGCGTCGCCGTGGTTTCTTCCTGTAAGAACGGAAAGTTGTTCGGCAAAAAGCCCGAATCTTCCGCTGTAACAGGCTGGAACTATAATGACAAGAACATGGGCGGTTACCAGGTATCCTCTGAAAAAGAACAGCGTACCGGTCCGGGTTTGGTTTTTGTGCAGGGTGGTACTTTCACCATGGGTGCGACTGAAGAAGATGTTATGAGTGATTGGAATAATATTCCAAGAAGAGTCACCGTAAACTCCTTCTATATCGACAGAACAGAAGTTGCGAACGTTCACTACCGTGAATATCTGTACTGGGTCAACAACGTATTTGATGGCGACGAATATAAGGCCGTTCGTGATGGAGCTCTCCCTGACACGCTGTGTTGGAGAAGTGAGCTTGCTTACAACGAACCCCTCGTGGAATACTATTTCCGCCATCCGTCATATAACTATTATCCTGTTGTGGGTGTCTCCTGGAAGCAGGCTCATGACTTCTGCTTGTGGAGGTCTGACCGCGTGAACGAAAAGGCACTGGTTGACAGAGGTTTTATCAATAAGAACTCATTGAAGAATATCCAGGGTCTAGGCCAGGAAAACTTCAACACCAAAGCCTACCTGATGGGCGAATATCAGCCTACTCCGGGTACAGCGGCTAAATCAAAGAAGAATCCGTTGAAAAACCCGAATGGTACACCTCGTACCCAGGTAACTTTTGAAGACGGAATCCTGTTCCCGAACTATCGTCTCCCGACAGAGGCAGAATGGGAATACGCTGCATTGGGATATATCAATCAAAATCCTTTGCCTAGCACTAAAGACAGCAAACGCGGTGAAGAATTGATCGCGAACAAACAAGTATATTCCTGGAGCCAGAATACGAATGGCTTGCGTGACGAACGTCGCGGCAGCTGGCAAGGTACATTCCTGGCCAATTTCAAGCGTGGATCTGGCGATAACATGGGAGTAGCTGGTGGATTGAATGATAACGCTGTTTACACTTCATCTGTGACTTCATTTTTCCCGAATGGATTCGGACTATATAATATGTCTGGTAATGTGAGCGAGTGGGTGGAAGACGTTTATCGTCCTTTATCACCACAAGACGTTAATGACGTAGCTCCTTTCCGCGGTAATAAATTTTCTACCATGGACATGGGTAAAGAAAACAAACCTGAAAGAGATAGCCTGGGTAGGATCAAATATCGTGACGTTACTGACGAAGAAAGCAAAAACCGTCGTAACTATCAGAAAGGTGATGTAATTAATTACCTCGATGGTGACTCTCTGATTGCCGGAATCAGCTACGGTTATGGTAAGACAACATTGATCAGTGATCATTCAAGAGTAATCAAAGGTGGTAGCTGGAACGATCGCGCTTATTGGTTGAGTCCTGGAACGCGTCGCTTCATGGAAGAAGATCAATCAAGTTCTACTGTTGGTTTCCGTTGTGCGATGGATCGCGTGGGTAGCGCAGCCGGCAATGGAAGAAAAACTGGTATCAGCTACAAGCAGAGAAAACAAAATGTCCGCAAACAATAAAATATTTTTTGACACAAAAAAGCCATCTCTTACCGGGATGGCTTTTTTGTTTGATGGATATCTTCAACCAGGTTCATAAGAAATTGCCATGCAATTTTTGCACTGCGAATAAATTTAATTTTTGTTAGGTTTGTTTATTATGATCTCTATTGAAGAATTATATAAGCTCTTCAGGCAATTCCCCTCCATACAAACAGACACAAGAAAATTATCTCCCGGCGACATATTCTTCGCATTAAAAGGTGATCATTTTGATGGCAATCTATTTGCCAGACAGGCCGTAGAAGATGGCGCAGCTTATGCCATTGTAGATGAAAATATTGGGGACTACCATGGCAAAATAATCCGGGTTGAAAATTCTTTGAAGACCCTGCAGGATCTTGCCAAATGGCATCGACAACAATTCAGTATCCCCTTTCTGGCTGTCACTGGAAGCAACGGAAAGACAACCACGAAGGAACTAATCCACGCGGTTTTATCTTCCACATACAAAACTTACACGACTGAAGGCAATCTCAATAATCATATCGGCATCCCGCTAACGATTCTCAAAGTGAAGAGTGATGCAGCTTTTGCTGTCGTAGAAATGGGAGCTAACCATCAAAAAGAGATTCAAGGGTATTGTGAATACACAATGCCCACTCACGGCATCATCACCAATGCAGGAAAAGCTCATTTGGAAGGATTCGGAAGTCTCGAGGGAGTCAAAAAAGGCAAGGGTGAATTATATGATTACCTGAGAGCTCATCAGGGCACTGCGTTTGTTATGGCTGATTATGATTATTTGAGAGAAATGAGTCGCGGTATTCCGCATATCATACGTTATGGCACCAATGACGCCGATCTGACCGGGCATGTACTAAAAAGTGAACCTTTTCTGTCCATCGAGTTAACAAGTGGCATTGAACTAAAAAATATTAATACGCAGTTGACGGGTGAGTATAATTTGCCAAATGTCCTGGCTGCTGTTAGTGTGGGTAGTTATTTCAAAGTTCCCGCTAACGAAATTAAAAACGCCATTGAGAACTATGTGCCTTCAAACAGCCGCTCTCAACTGATCGAAAAGGATTCTAATAAAATCATCCTGGACGCCTATAATGCGAATCCCTCCAGTATGAGCGCTGCTATTCGCAATCTGGCTGCATTCAATGTTGACAATAAAGTATTAATCCTCGGCGCGATGGCCGAACTTGGTGCTGAAAGTATAAAGGAGCATGAAGAAATTATTTCTCTCATAGAAAAGTATCCCTGGAAGCAAGTAGTACTGGTGGGTGGTGATTTTCTCAAAATACAACACCCCTTCTTAAGTTTCGAAAATTCAACTCAAGCGAGAGAATGGTTCCAAAAACAGCAGTTCCACGAAACTTATTTTCTAATCAAGGGATCCAGAAGCATGCAAATGGAGAAAGTAATTGCTTTGTAATTACTTTATCTGGGATTTACAACAAAATCGAAACCGTCTTTATTTTTTAGCTTCGAATAAAGTCCAGGGGTATGCTTTCATATCATGAAGATATTTTGCCTGCCAGCGATGTTCAGGATGTTTTGCAAAGAATGGTGCCGCGATAAAATCTTCCCCACTCGGATTACCCATATGAGCCCAGAATTTCATGTCCCTGGCTAAATCAGCGGTCGTCACTTTTCCCTGTACGGTCCCACCTGGAAAATAAGGCGGCCAATCCCATTCAGGAACGCCTTTCGGATCGGTGTCAACGCGCCCTGCAATTACGCAACGATTGGTACCCTTAGCTTTCGTTAACTCATTATATGTGTCGCTTTCAATGACTCTCCCAGTTTCGTCATTAATCCTGCCCTTGTATTGCTCTGTTATGTTTTCCCAGCGTCGACGCCGCGCATTAGGTGAACTGGTTGAATCATTCGGATTGAATGTCGTTTCTTCCCGGATCAGTTTATCGTCACTGGCAAAATTGGAACCTACATAAATGCCATCGTGCGTTCGCCAAACTTTATAATTTTTCAATCCCAATTCCAGCCGGGCAATTTCATTGTTTTTGATATCTCCCACTAACCAATCGTTCGCATAACCACCGTTGTTACCCTCAGTCATTATCTTTACAAAATCGTCAATGCTGTTGGCATACTGAGCGGCTTTACGTGCCCTCACAAATTCAGGGATGCCCTTTTCATCGAAACCTTTGAATTGGGTAATCGTCGTTTCTGTTATCAATATGCCCCCACTGGAAATCGCAAAATCATCACCGCTGTGAATGAATCCCGGCAACATGTCCATCAGCAGTCGATTGCCATGAGTTGGAACGATGTCCGCAATAATATTCCAGCGTTCCCCAACAATATATTCCGACCAATTATTATGGCCGATAGCAATTTTTCCATCTGACGTGTAAGAACCAGTGGCAACAAATCCACTGCAATTCCCCGGTGCCTGATTACTGCCGGTTCCTGGTTTAGCTTTTTCTTTCAAATAAGGCAGGTAATAAGATGACAACTCGATGTATGCATTCAATACGACAATATCAGTGATATCATATTGTTTCCCTTTTGCCCGCAATCCCTCTACAATGCCGCCGATCTCGTCCTGGTATTCCTTATCCGTTTTAGACCAGAAAGACATTTTCTTAACTGCGTCCCGGTAAAAATTCCAGTCCTTGCCCTTATTGATCTTCAAAAAGTACTTGAGTGAATGTATCAAATCATCTATTTCGGCAGATAGAAGGTAACCGTGCTGGTAACCAATTTCATGGGGAGTACCCTCCAGGTGAACATAGATCCAACCTGATTTTTCCTCCTTAGAAGATTTCAGAAGCCTTGGGTCATCCTTGGAAAGTAGGCTGGAATAAATAAAGATTGCAAAGGATAGAGCAATTAATCTACTCATGGCATAAAATTGTAGATATGTAAGTTACAATTTAATTCGCCAGGCCATGAACGGAAGCGTGAATCGCTCACGCAAAATCATCTTACATCAACAAGCGAGGTAAGTGGCCATCGTCGGTTTCGAAAGTCAACCATGTCAACTTTCACGCTGCCGACGCTAATGGGGCTCTCGACCCTGACGGGGATATGATTGGGATCGTCACTAACCCAAACCGTCATTTTCTCCCCCCCTTCAAATATGGTTCCTTTAATCAGGAGAGGTTTGAATTTGATCGTTTTGAATTTGCCATATTTTGTTTTGACAGTCTCCTTGCCAAGGTAGCGGATATACAAAGAATAGACCTGGTTATCCAGGAACATGGAAAAGGGAATCGTGTCGTTAGGCTTCATTTTTTTAAAATCAATATTCCTTGCGTAGTAAATGGAACTCAACACATCCTGCACGCACTCCGGAACTTTGAATACACCATCAGTGGTCACTGCGGTATTGGTAACTTTATTGAAGCTTACATTTTCATATTTTTTGTATCCTCCCTCAAACACATTTCTGATAAATTTCAAGGGTTGCATCGTCGCGGTGTCGATAAATGTTTCGTATTTGTCGCGGACCTTAAAAAAGTTGTCATAAAAACTATAAGTCTTCCCTTCCCCCGTTATGTGATATACAGGCCTGTCCTTCAGTTGTTCAAGAGAAGTAGTAAAAACAGCTTCACCCGCTGCAATATATACGCCTGCGAGTGTGTAATATACCCTGTAAGTGATTGACTCATTATATGAGAAGGCGGTGTTTGTTACCCCGCAGAATTCATCACCCGCTCGGATGGGCGAAGAAATGGCCAGCAAAATGAGAAAGAGGACCGAGGTAAAAACTTTCATCTCCCTTTGAATAATTTAATCCTTAAAATTAACAAA
>PSRA01000016.1 GCA_003175695.1 Bacteroidota bacterium
GAGAAAGATTCATTGCCATATAAAATAACAGGTATATGCAAAAATGTTCCTGAAAATTCGCATTTGCAATTTGATTTTCTCATTTCCTATATTTCCTTATACAGCGGCGCTAATGGAAACTGGAAAGAATCAGAATATGATTTTACAGATTCTGATTTCTGGCATTATATCCGGTTGAAAAAAGGTACAAATTATAAGGCCCTGGAAGCAAAATTTGCAGCATTTAGTCAACGACATTTTCAGGGTAATAAAGTATCCGGAAGTGATGAGAAATTTCATTTGCAACCGTTGACAAAGGCACATTTGTATTCAGATTATGAATACGAAATTGGTAAGACTGGAAGTGCCACAGTGGTATGGGGACTGCTCATTATTGCCTTATTCATAATTGCCATTGCGTGGGTTAATTATGTAAACCTGGCAACAGCACGTTCAGTAGAAAGAGCCAAAGAAGTAGGAATTAGAAAGGTAGCGGGCGCATCGAAAGGACAACTGATCCGCCAGTTTCTTGCCGAATCTTTATTTGTGAATTTGATAGCCCTATTAATTTCACTCGGGCTGGTGTTGCTGCTTCAGGACAGTTTCAATCAAATGATAGGGTACAATCTTTCTATGGCCTATCTTTTCACGAAAGGAATGAGCGGCTATACAATTACGATAGGTCTGGCTATTATGATGATTGCTGGCATCCTGATCTCGGGATTCTACCCTGCTTTTGTACTCTCTTCCTTCAGGCCTGCACTTGTTTTAAAAGGAAAATTTAGCTCATCGGGTAAGGGAATTCTATTGAGAAAGGGATTGGTAATTGGTCAATTTGCCATCACAGTAGCGTTGATCATCGGTTCTTTCGTTGTTTACAAGCAATTGAGGTTTGTAAGCAGTCAGCAACTAGGCTTGAACCTGGATCAGATTCTGGTCGTAAACGGTCCTTCATTGACAAGATGGGATTCCACCTTTATTTCAAGAGAAAATAGTCTTAAAGAAGAGCTTAAAAAATTACCTGGCGTTAAAGGTGTGGCCACAACCGATAGGCCTTTAGGAAATGAAATGGCAAGGGCTTTCAATGTGAGGCGGAAGGGAGCGGATCCCAAAGCTAATATGACAATTCGGAATTTCGGAGCAAGCAGTGAATTCATTGATGTCTATAGTGTCAAATTACTGGCAGGAAGAAGTTTCACTCCAACAGATTACAATTATCAATGGATGAAATTGCATAGCCTGATCATGAATCAATCCGCTCTTAAGGCGCTGGGGTTTTCCTCTCCCCAAGAAGCGCTTGGACAAACTATCATGGTATTTAATAGAGAATGGGATATAATTGGTGTAATCGGAGATTTCCATCAAAAATCATTGCATCATGCCATTGAACCCATGGTCCTTCTCCCAACATCTGGTACCAATGCGCCCATCTCGATAAAGGTGAGCTCAGAGAATCTGCAGGGAACACTTGCATCGATCAAATCAAAATATGATGAATTCTTCCCTGGGAATTTATTTGATTATTATTTCCTGGATCAAAGATTCAATGCCCAATATAAAAATGATCAGCTATTCGGAAAAGTATTCGCGCTTTTTTCCGGCTTTGCCATATTCGTCGCTTGTTTAGGCTTGCTTGGACTTTCATTGTATGCCACCGTCCAGCGTACAAAAGAGATTGGCGTTCGAAAAGTCCTGGGGGCATCTGTACCCAATATTGTACTACTTCTCTCCAAAGATTTTGTTAAGCTGGTGATCATTGCATTCCTCGTGGCATGTCCCGCAGCCTGGTTCATCATGCATCATTGGCTGGAGAATTTTGCTTATCGAATCAATATGAGCCCATGGCTTTTTTTGTGGGCAGGAACGCTTGCATTGGTTATAGCACTTGCAACAATCAGTTTTCAGGCTTTACGGGCTGCATTTGCCAATCCTGTGAAGAGCCTTCGCACGGAGTAGTTTCGAAAGTGTTGACAACCGTTGGAGAGCGGAATAGTCCATATCTTTTATCCGGGCCAAGTGAAATCCGGCAGCAAGTCATGCTTATGCCTGAGTTGTAAAAGGCTACACATCTACTACATGAGGATGAAAGACGAACAAATTAATCTATCATTTTAAACCTGACTCATGTTCACGAATTATTTGAAAATCGCCTGGAGAAACCTGACCAGAAATAAAGTTTTCTCCATTATCAACATTACAGGCCTGGCCATAGGTCTCAGTTGTTTTTTGTTAATCGCTCTGTATGTTTTAGATGAACTTAGTTTTGACCGGTGGACCGCCAATGTCGACAGGATCTATCGCATCAATGCCGATATTCGATTTGGAGGCGGCGACCTTCATATACCATTGACTTCCGATATGATGGGGCCTCTGCTCAAAAAGGACTATCCGCAAGTTGAACAGTATACGAGAATCTTTGCTTCGCAGGGGCCGAAGTTGATCAGGAAAGGAAACACATACATTAATGAACCGCATGTTGCGTACATGGATTCGACTTTCTTTGACATCTTCACCATACCGGTCATCGCGGGCGACACAAAAACAGCCTTGGATCAACCAGCCACAGTCGTAGTAACGGAGTCTGCTGCAAAGAAATATTTTGGAACTACGGATGTCGTTGGTAAAACAATTGAAGTTGGTCGGGAGAACCAACCGTTCAAAATAACAGCAGTAATCAGGGATATTCCTGAGAATACCCATTTCGATTTCAATTTCCTTTTTTCGATGAAAAGTGCGCAATATGATTGGGGACAGCTGACCAGCCACAATTTCAATACATATTTAAGATTTAGGCCTGGTACAGATCCCAAAGCATTTGAAAAGAATTTTGACCAATATATCGATAGGTATGTTCTTCCTTATGCAAAGACTTTCATAAAGATCAACAGCATGGAAGAGTTCAGAAAGTCAGGTAACAAGCTGGAATATTCGCTGATGCCTTTGAAACGAATTCATTTGTTTTCAGACCGTTCATATGAACTAAAGCCTTCGGGGAATATCCAATACGTTTATATATTTTCTGCGGTTGCACTATTCATTCTTATGATCGCCTGCATTAACTTCATGAATCTGACCACAGCCCGCTCGGCCAACCGTGCAAGAGAAGTCGGTATTCGCAAGGTGTTGGGAACTGAAAGAAGAAAATTGATCGGCCAATTCCTTACTGAGTCAACATTGATGGTGCTATTCTCACTCATCTTCGCCATCGCCATTGCATATTTGATCCTGCCTTTGTTCAACAATGTGGCGGATAAATCAATGCGACTATCGAGTTTGTTTTCACCGTTAATCCTGCCACTTCTCATTGCCTTACCATTTGCCGTAGGACTAGTAGCCGGGAGTTATCCTGCGTTCTTCCTCTCTGCTTTTAAGCCTATCGAGGTGTTGAAAGGAAGATTGAAAATGGGTTCTAAGAGTGGCGGTTTAAGAAGCGTCCTGGTCATATTTCAATTCTGTACTTCCATTATGTTGATCATCGGAACCATTGTCATCTACAAACAACTCAGTTATATCCAGAAAAAAGATCTTGGTTTCAACAGGGACCAGGTTTTAATTATTAACGACGCTTATGTCTTAAAAGACAATCTTAATGCATTTAAGAATGAAGTGATGCAAATGAATGGTGTGACAAATGCAACAGTAAGCAGTTTTCTTCCTGTCAATAGTTCATCCCGAACTGACAACTCTTTTTTCAAAGACCCGACCATGGATATAAAGGAAGGTTTTGATATGCAGTCATGGCAGGTGGATTATGATTATGTCAAAACGATGGGCATGTCAATAATAAAAGGAAGAAATTTTTCAAAGGAATTTGGAAGTGATAGTTCTGCAATCATTATCAATGAAACTGCAGCTCAACTTATGGGCTTCACTGATCCGATTGGAAAAAAGATCTATGAACCTGATCCTAAAAACAAGCCGATAGCACGAACGATTATAGGTGTGGTGAAAAATTTCAATTTTGAAACGCTCCGGGAAAATATAGGACCGTTAAGTATGAACCTCGACAATAGTCCCGGGTACACTAGTTTTAAAGTTCACACGAGCAATGTCAGCAATCTGATCACCCAAATTGAAACCAAATGGAAGGCAATGGCTCCCGGCATGCCTTTTAGCTACCGCTTTCTCGATGATTCATTTAATGAAATGTATGGAGCCGAGCGACGGGTGGGGAAAATTGCATTGATCTTTTCCATATTAGCCATATTGATTGCCTGCCTGGGTTTATTTGGACTAGCCACATTTATCGCAGAACAGCGTACAAAAGAAATCGGAATACGAAAAGTTTTAGGGGCGAGCGTTCAGGGAATTGTTCAATTGCTGTCAAGAGATTTTCTCAAGCTGGTTACGGTTGCATTTATCATTGCAGCACCTATTTCCTGGTGGGCCATGAGTAAATGGCTGAATGATTTTGCATTCAGGATACATATCGGCTGGTGGATCTTCGCTTTGGCGGGGCTGTTAGCTTTATTTATCGCGCTGGTAACAGTCAGTTTTCAAGCCATCAAAGCAGCGGTAAGTAATCCGGTTAAAAGCCTGCGAACAGAATAGTTGTTTCCCTTATGACATAACAGAACGAGAGCGGAGAAACTCCGCTCTCATTCTGTTTAAGGGAAACAATTCTCAAAAATGATATACAAGCCCAATTCCTCCCGGTCCGCTTCCTAATTCCCATTGCCTTAGCCTTTTTTCCATTTTGATCGTATTCATGTGATGAAGAGAATAATTGACAATATCAAAAAGCAATAAAAAGCCGCCCTGGATAATTACGCCGGTTCCGTAGCCTTTGTATTGATCCCTCGTGTCTAATTTAGATTCACTGTTACCCCTTTCTCGCAGGTACAGGCCTCCGGCAATATAAGCAAGGTCTAACCCCATATTGAAAATATACAATTTCTCCATCGTTTGTTGTGCTTTCAGGTTGTCAGTAAAACTCAGTTTTTTACTCATCACCCTGAGGGTGCCAAAATAGCCGAGAGTTGCTAAGCCGAGGTTCACGAAATTCCAATATGCATTCATTCGCCAGGCATATTTTGCTTCACCGGATGTTTGATTCGCAATGATGAACCCTGTGCTGATATTTAACACTGCCCAGGAAGCTAAAGCAATCATGGCATGCTTGGTTATATTATTCCGCGCCATGGCAATACTGTCTTCAAATCTGTATTGCGCCTCAGAATGCCATGCGAGTAAAATGCAGATGAGTAGAACGTAGATTTTCTTCATGATACCTTTAGTACGCATACACAAGCCCTTTAGTTTACTGGTAATCACTACAAATCTCCGGAAATTTCATTCCAAAAGACTGTATCAAAACCGGACAGGTTTTGTATCGAAAGCGAACTCAGTGCTATCCTACTGACACTTAGTTCCTTGTAAATCATTTAGATCGTATTCCGGCATGGATTCGGTAAACTGGCAATGGCAATCAGCCTATAAATTTGGGGCACAAAAGCAACATGAAGATCTCTGGAATTGACCTTAGTGGAAGCAGGTTGTCGTGAAAAATGGTTCCTTACAACGGACCCAAAAACCGGCCTCAGGAAAACTGAATTTCTGATAAAAAACAAATTGGCAAAAAAGTCTTCAACATGATAGAATTACAACGCATATCGAAATGGATCAACATCGGCGCGGTTAGGAATTTTATATTGAAAGATGTCAATCTCACAGTAAAGGAAGGAGAATTCATGTCGATCATGGGACCTTCCGGATCAGGTAAATCAACATTGCTAAATATCATTGGAATGCTCGACGAGCCTTCAGAAGGAAGTTATCGTTTCATGGACCACGACGTATTCAAATTAAGAGAAAAACAAAGGTCACAATTGTATAAAACGCATATTGGATTTGTTTTCCAGGCGTACCATCTGATTGATGAGCTCACGGTTTATGAGAATATTGAAACGCCCTTGATTTATCAGGATGTAAAATCATCGGAGCGAAAAGCGATTGTTGCTGACATTATCGACCGGTTTCAAATAGTAGGAAAGAAAGATTTGTTTCCGACGCAACTGTCGGGAGGACAGCAACAGCTGGTGGGGATAGCCCGCGCCTTGGTAGCGAGGCCGAAGTTAATCCTTGCAGACGAGCCGACAGGCAACCTGAATTCAAAACAGGGTGAAGAGATTATGGACCTTTTCAAAAAGCTGAACAAAGAAGACGGCGTAACGATTCTTCAAGTTACGCACTCAGAAAAAAATGCAGCTTATGGATCACATATTATTCAACTGCTCGACGGACGCATTGAAAAAATTAATGAGTCCTGAGAGGGCCCATTTTATCAGCATGGAAGTTTTACAATTTAATATGAGCATATGCATAAATTAAAGATTTTCTTTTTGGGATTGAGTGGCATTTTCTCGATTTTATATTGTCGGGCACAGGATACTGCTGCAGGCATTCTGACTTTACAACAAAGCGTAGACATTGCAATCAAAAATAATTTACAGGTCCAGCAAAGTCAATCGCAGTTGGATGCAAGCAAAATTGGATTGAACCAATCCAAAGAAAATCTCTTACCATTTGTTGGTGCGCAAGCAAACCAGGGGATCAATTTTGGTCGAAGCATTAATCCTTATACAAATCAGTATATCGATCAGCAGATAAACACAGGTAACTATGGGATTAATACAAACCTTACGCTGTTCAGCGGATTGCAGCTGATTAATGGCATCAGGCAAAATATGTATGCTTACGATGCGAGTAAAATGGATTGGCAGCAGCAAAAAGATAATATCACGTTGAATGTGATCCTGGCATATCTGTTAGTGCTGAGTAATCGTGACTTGTTGGATATAAGCCGCGCTCAAGCTGATGTGGATTTGAAACAAGTACAAAGGTTGGAGATTCAATACCGGGAAGGCGCTATCGCACCCTCTACCTTGTATGACCTTAGGGGGCAATATGCCAACGACCTGGTGAACATAGTGAACAATGTGAATGCGCTGGAAGCATCGAAAGTTGGTTTATATCAATTGCTCAACATACCTTATAATAAGAATGTGCAATTAGAAAATATCGCTGTGCCTATCAACACACCTGATACTATCCGTGGTAATTCCGACAGCATATTTCAGACTGCCCTGGCTAATCTGCCTCTCATTAAGTCAGCAGATTTGCGCGTAAAACAGTATCACAAAGCACTGCAGGTGGCAAGAGGTGCGTTTTACCCGACATTATCTTTTTACGGAAGTGTAAGCACTAATTATTCAAGCGCGGCAGAAACAAATGTGCAGGGCCCTTTGGTTATAAGCACTTCGCAAAATGAATTTGTAACAGTAAATGGCGGGGATTATTATCTCAATTCAAAAAATGATCAATACCTGCAAAAAATCGCCTTTGGTGATCAATTCAAAAATAACAGGTACACACAAATCGGTTTTCAGCTGAGCATTCCAATTTTGAATTATTTCAAGGCAAGGAATAATGTAAAATTCGCAAAGGTGAATCTGCAGAATTATGAGCATCTCGCCACTGCAACACGTAATCAGTTACAACAAAATGTGGAACTGGCCTTCCAAAATATGATTGCTTCTTATGGCCAGTACAAATCGTACGTGGACCAGGTCAATGCCTTTCAGCAATCTTTCCGTTCTGCTGAAATCAGGTTCAATGCCGGAGCAATTAATTCCGTAGATTATGTGATTGCCAAAAACAATTACGACAGGGCAAATATTAATTTATCGCAGGCGCGGTACAATTATATTTTAAGAACGAAGATTCTTGATTATTACCAGGGTCGCCTTACATTATGAGCAAAAGAGGGAGAGGGCGACGGGTTCAACGCTCTCCAATTTGTTTTTCCGCTCTCTGTCTTTGCTTACTTTGGATTTTTCCATGAGTGACCGTCCAGCCATTCACTCAAATGACCGGATATTTTTTCCGATTCCACCATAAATCCGTCATGTCCGTAGGCCGAATCGATTTCAATCAATTTGGCATTCTGTATGTGTTGCGCCATGAATTTTTGTTCTCCAACCGGACATAATATATCGCTGTTAATCCCTATGATCAGAGTTCTTTGTCTCCACCTGCTTAGAATTGTTTCCAATTTTTGGTGGCGACCTCGGGCGAGGTGGTGACTATCCATGGCTTTGGTTAGTAACCAGTAACTATAGGTATTGAACCTGGTAACCAACTTTTCTCCCTGGTAGTTAACATAAGAAGACGCCTTGTAATGGTCAAGTTTCTCTATATCCGGATCAGCCTGGGTCTTAGCCAGGATCCCATAATTTCGGTAAGTGAGAATTCCAATCGCGCGAGCTGCTTTCAATCCTCTGTGGCCGGCCGTTGGCGAATGATCGCGCCAGGTGGAGTCGGCTTCAATGGCCAGCCTTTGCGCAGTGTGTACTGCAATTCCCCAGGGACTTTCGGTAGACGATGTAGCGATCAAAAACAATTGCTCAACGACACCCTTTTCCATTTCGCACCATTCAAGTGCCTGGTATCCCCCCATGCTTCCACCCATCAGAAGATGGATTTTCTCAATTCCCAGATGCTTTCTCAGAAGGATATGCGCTTTGACCATATCCCGGATGGTGACCATCGGAAAATCACTATAATATGGCAATTGAGAGTGGGGATGGGTGCTTAAAGGCCCGGTTGTACCG
>PSRA01000020.1 GCA_003175695.1 Bacteroidota bacterium
GACTTGTATAATCCAAATCGGTGAAGGATTGCATGGCTGGCCGGAATGATTTCATCGACACCTCCCACCAACAATTGTTTTGCTTCTCCGTCACGAAGCATGAGAATGCCGTCAAGCAATGCGGTTTCGAAAGAGAAACCATTCTGCACAAAAGTGTTGTTATATTGATGGCACTTACAAATAAGTGCGATTTGGGCACCGACCGTGTTGTGAGTCGATTGAATAAATGCAGTAGGCGTCAGAAGTTCTTCCTGGTTCTGGATCATCTTTCGTAGGAAAATCTCTGTGTCTTCCATGCAACCGTAAGCCGTTCCAACTATGATAGCGTCGGGATTTTCCAAATTTGCCTCTTGAAGTGCATTCAATGCCGAGGCCGATCCCATCTTTATGATCCGGCTCATTCTACGAATCAATTTTGGATCAAGCAAAGTATTATAGTTAGGCTCTATGCAGGAAAGCTTGTCACCCACATATTCTACCGGTGCGTTTGGTGTGAGGTTGCCAAAAGTTGGTTGTGGAGAAATAGCTGCTGATGTCCTGATGAAGATCTTCATGTTTTTGAAAAAATTAATGAAGAACAATTCCCGCCAAAGCCAAAAGAATTCGAAAGTACATGACGCAGCTTTTGATTTTTTAGGAAATTTCTCTCTGGGACGAAGGGAAGCTCTTTCATCGGATCATGCAATCGTAGGTTGGGATAAACAATACCATGCTCAAGAGCAAGGATTGAAAAAACGGCTTCAATGCCACCGCTGGCACCCAATGTATGTCCGGTGAATGTTTTGGTAGAACTCATTTTGGGATAAGGCGGTTGAAATAATAATTTTATAGCAGTTCCTTCAGAAATATCATTGTTATGTGTTCCGGTTCCGTGCAAATTGATGTAATCAATATCAGCGCCTGCCAAACCGCTTTTTTCCAGGGCACCTTTCATAGCAAGGAATGATCCGGTTCCTTCGGGAGACGATGCAGTTTGATGATAGGCATCATTGGCATTGTGATATCCCGTCAATGCACATACGGGCTTTCTTGGCAGGGTAGAGGTCACTCTGTCAGAAACCAATACGATATAACCAGCTCCTTCGCCCAGATTCAGACCTTTCCTGTTTTCATCGAAAGGCTTGCAGTATTCATTGTCAAGGATCATCAGTGTATTGAAGCCATTCAGGGTAAACCTGGTGAGTGAATCAGTGCCGCCTGCAATGACAATGTCCAGGAAATTATGCTTAATAAGTTTTGCTCCAAAAAATATAGCATTCGCAGAAGAAGAGCAAGCAGTACTGATAGTACTAACGTGGTGGCGTACATCCAAGCGGTCGGCGACCAGGCTGGTAACAGATCCACATTCATGGTTGACGACATTTCTGAGCTTCCCGCTCTGGGGGGAGTTTACAAATTCTGAATAGAACTGCTCTGTTTTATCCATGCCCCCGACAGTATTTGCGGAGACAAATCCCGTGCGCCATGAAGAAAAATCGGGAATGCCGGCTTCTAATATGGCCTCTTTCGCTGCGATCATGCTCAATAATGCAGTTCTGCTTGTGGATACCGGCATCCCTGCCATATCGGCTAATTCTTTATTACTGAAATTTACTTCTGCAACGGGCAATTTAGCTGCATGAGCAGAATTAAGCCAGTTCATCTTTCCGATGCCCGCATGACTGTTCTCCAACGCTTCCAGCGTTTCCGGCACATTCTTGCCGATCGCTGAAATGATTCCTTTGCCGGCAATCGAAACAGATGAATTCATTTTGGCGTTTTCTGACCCTGGTGAGTGGTTATGTATTCAGCCATTGTCCTTACGGATTTAAATGCTTTCGGACCATCATCCGCATTGGATAATTTGATATGGTATTCCTGCTGCAAGAGTACGATGAGTTCGAGGGCGTCGATTGAATCCAATCCAAGACCTTCCACAAAAAGCGGTTGATCATCTCCGATATCTTCAGGCTTCAGGTCTTTCAAATTCAACTGCGCTATGATCTGCTTTTTCAGATCAGCCATTAATTTATCCATTTTCTTCTCCGTAAATTTTGTTGATGTTTTCTTTTGAAAAAGCCATTGCATCTGAACTCCCTGATTTCTCGACGAGAAGCATCATGGCCTCAAAATTTTCTTCCAGTAATTCAACCCATCCGCACAAGCACGCTTCCAAATCATTATTCTCGAACAAATTGGTGACGTACTGAGCCATAAATGTAGCATCGAACTGCTTAAATACAAAAAAAGCATTTTCTCCTTTGAAATTGTTCCGGATGCAAATTTCTCCGATGACAATATTGGGTAAAGTATAAACAAATAGGGCGGGGCTGGGAATTTCAGAGACTGTTTTATAATACTTGATATCAGTATCCAGGCTTGCGCTCGCATTCATCAGCAAAACACCCATTTCATATGGTTGATATCTGGTTTTGTACAATTGGTCCTTCAGCAGGATTTCCGAGGCCAGCAATCCCAATTTGCTCATATTATCCATCTTATGAAATTTCGGATAATTGATATGAAAGTCCTGGTATGCCTGGTTAAGAAAGTCTCCAGGTGCAGTGGGAGACTTTCCGTAAATGAGCTTGCTATTGAGATAAATCGAATAACCACGTATACGACTGCTTCTGGTTATATATCTTTCTGTTTGCAAGAGTGTATCAATAATTATTCTACGGATTTTGTTTTGGTTAAGCTATCCCGGATATTAATTTTTGATGCCAGTTTATGAAGCGCAGTCTGATGATTCTTAACATATGGATTTGTTGTATCCCAAACATATCCGGCCAAGACCGAGCAAATTTGACTTTTGATCATAGGATCCTGGTTGTCGGCAAAGAATATAGTATCAAGTGTTCCTTCATACCATGCCATAACATATGAACGAAAAGTATTGACTCCCTGCATCATCGGTTGCATATATTCGTTAGTCCAGTCAATCGTACGCCCATTTAATTTTTCAACAACCAGGTTGCCTGCCATCTGGCTGGAAACTGTGGCCAGAGTTACGCCGGACGAAAATACCGGATCTAGGAATTCAGTTACATTTCCAGTTAAAACAAATCCTTCTCCGAAAAATTTGTCTGTGGTACTAGACCATGATTCGAGAACCCTTGGTTCAAACAAAAATTGTGCATTCCTGAATCGCTCATTGAAATAATCTTGCGATTCTATCAGGGTTCGCAATTGAGTTTCACTAGATCCGCCGTATCGGGCAAAAAATTCGGGATCTCCGACAAATCCCACTGAAGTAACGCCGGTTGCAAATGGAATGATCCATATCCACACGCCTAATTCATGCACGACAATGGTAATTCTGTTAGGTTCATCAGCCATGGATCTTTTCACATCCACTATATGCGTGAATAAAGCTTTTCGTGGTGGCAGATTTGACGGGCGGTCCATATTAAATAATCTGGGTATCACCCTTCCGTATCCACTTCCGTCTATTATAAATCTTGCTTCAATTTCTGATACATTTCCGGAAGCATCTTGAACGGTGGTCACTGAATCTGATCCGTTAAAGCGAATGGCTGTGACAGTTGTTTCGTACGATATGGGAACTCCCATTTTTTCAACGGTGTCGGCAAGCGTTTTGTCAAAATCTGCCCTGGTAACCTGCCAGGTCCATGTCCATCCGTGGGTAAATTGATCCGCAAAAGAATAATCGCAAATCTTGCCATTTTTGACAAATTTGGCTCCAAATTTTTCCTGGAATTTTTTTTCCTTCACGGCATCAACGAACCCGGCTTCAGTCAATGCCTCCATGCAGCGAGGTAAAAGGCTTTCCCCGATGACAAAACGGGGGAATCTCATTTTTTCAACAATTTTTACCTTGAAGCCAGCTTTGTTGACAATCGAGGCGGCTACCGTACCGGCGGGTCCGGCACCTATGACGAGCACATCTACTTTTTCAGTCTTCATGGTTGTTTTTTTGATCCAGCTTGCAAAATTTAAAGAATTAATGATTTAGAATTCTTCCTCATTCCACTATTTTCTTTTCCTACACTTCAGCAAAGTATGACTTAGTCCGATATTATCGATACGCTCTGCAATTTCAAATCCCGCCTTGTAGATACAATCTATAAAAACCTTTGAATGGTACATCTGACTGTTTCCATTCGCTAAGGCCGTAAAATAAATGGAAGTTTGTTGCAGACAAAATGCTGCGGTCTCAAACCTTTGTGCATCCCAGAATGCTTCGAGGATCAACACATATTTATCATCATCTAATGCTTGATGGCACTTCTTCAGAATCGATGTAATTTCATTTTCAGAAAAACAATCCAGGAACTGACTCATCCAGATAGCATCAAAACCTTTAGGGAAAGGCTGGTTTACATCAAGCATATTTACCGGATAAAAGGATACTCTGCTTTGTAGTCCCAATTGCTCAATTTTTTTCTTTGCCATTTCCAGTTGGCCAGGTAGATCCATGATGGTAACGCTGATGCTGTCGTCATATTTTGTGCTTGCGATTGCCCATTTTCCTGTGTTTCCACCAATATCCAAAATATTCCGGATGCCCTTCTTATATACATGCTTCAATGAAGCAGGAAAAGCTGTATCAGAAAAAAAATGGTCGAAACTGAACCAGCTTTTTTGAACATGGGGCGGTAGTTCTGATAGTCCCTCGTAGATCGTCCGCCAATTACCAAATTCCTTCAATCCTTCCGGTTTGCCTGTCTCAATACTTTTATCGAGGGCGAACAATCCCTTATAGTTCACATCATGGATAAAATCCATATTGGCGATGGTCAAAGGATCGTTCGCAATAAATACGCCCGTTTTTGTTATCGTGTATCGGTCGTCATTAATTACGAAAAGGCCGATTCCAAGTCCGGATTCCAATAAGACGCGTACACCGTATCTTGGCAACTTTACCTGCTCGATAATTTCCTCGATAGTAATTCCCTTGGTTCCACTTTCTTCGATGGCTTTTAGAATGCCTGAATTTCTTAGGGTCCGGGTAACCTGAAAGATAACCGGCCCAAATGCTATCCATTGAGCCAATTCCTTTGCTTCAAAAGCCGATTTTTTGTCCTTGTTAAAGAAATTCATGTCTGATACACTTTCTGAAATAATCCTTAATCTGTCGATCTACTTTTTTATTCGCCTGCAAATATAATTTTCTATGGCGTTCACTCCTTGACAATCACCATAGCGGCATTGCACCCTCCAAATCCTGACGCAGTTTTCAGACAGGTGCTCATTTCTCTGCTTTGCATTTTATCGATGACTTGTATTGGCTCAACGGTTCCAATCTCTGAGAAGCCAACGGTTGGAATGAGCAGGTTTTGCCTAAGCGAATGAATGGAAACGACTGATTCGATGAGGCCCGCTGCGCCAAGGGTATGGCCATAACATCCCTTGAGACTGTTAACTGGTACATGTTCTAATTTGGACAGATTAATAGCTCTCGCCTCCATGTCATCATTATATAAAGTAGCCGTGCCGTGAGCAGAAATAAAATCAATATCGGATGCACCAATTTCAGCCCCTTCCATGGCCTGCCGGATCGCATGATGCAATTCATCTCCGGTCCGGGATGGTCCTGAAATGTGGTTTGCGTCGTTGGTGACGGATCCGCTCCTGATTTGCACGTCCGACTTGCCCATGTTAGCATCAACAGATAAGATGACAGTTGATGCTCCTTCGCCCAACGTAATTCCTTTTCTATTTGCATCAAAAGGTTTACAAGGTTCGGGGCTGATTGCCTGGAATGAGTGGAAGCCAGACAAAACAAATCGGGTAATGATGTCTGCCCCGGCAATAATTGCATGCTTATATAAACCTCTTTGAAGCATGCGCATTCCCGTTATAATAGCAAGAAGTCCTGAAATGCATGCATGGGAAACAACAATGGGTTGGTGGATAAATCCAAACCGGTTTGCTATTAGGCTGGCTGAATGATGCAGAGTAATTTTTTCTCTGACTCCGTTATCGAGTTCCCCGCTTTCGAGGAGGCTGATATTTCCTTTAGTCGATGAAAGAATGAAGATAGTCTTATCGTCCCTGGCGTCCAGGCGGGTTCTTTTTAACGCATCTTCAATGGAATAAATAAGTGCCTGCTCAAACTTTGTATAAGTCGAACCCGGATCAAAAACTTCATCCTGGAAGAGCGATGCGTAAAAGGAGTGAGCACTGGTTTTTGATTTGTGATGCTGCCTGATTCCTGACCTGCCTATTTGAAGCTGTTCAAAATTTACAGCACTGTCTCGACCAAGGGGTGAAAAAATATTATCGGATGCTACAAAAACTTCTCTCATCATAGAATTTTAGATGAATCCTTGCTTTTTTTTCCATTCCTCGAAAAAGGGCGGGTTCGTGAGTTGAAGAGTAGAACTCTCTTTATCGAGAAAAACCTGCAAAGAACTGCCGCTGGCGATGAGTTCTCCCGAACTTGTTTTAAATAACCTGTAAATAAATTTTAATTTGGCAGCCTCGCAGGGAATGAACTTGGTTTCTACAACTACCCGATCGCCATATCGAAGAGAACGTTTATAATCGCATTGAATACTGACGACTGGAACAATCAATCCACGTTTATAAAAATCCAGGTAGCCAATACCATATTTGTTGCCAAAAGCTTCTCTTCCATCTTCAAAATACCGGATATAATGCCCATGCCAAACGATACCTAGCGGGTCGGCTTCGTTGAATCGGACTAATACCTCAGTTTTTTCGGTCAATTCGTTTTGCATGGGGTCTCTTAGTTAGATGTATGACAGACGCCAGGGCCGTTGGCTGGAAAAAGAAACCGGCGCCTCGTTCTTTTATTTTTGATTGCTCTAGAGTGGCATGGCTCGACTGGTTAGCTTCCATACTTGGCCTGCCATTCTTTGTATTTCTTTTTTTCAATATTGTCGATTACGTTTTTCACTCCTGTCGCATAATAATTTCGAACGCCGAATCCCATTGATAATTTCCCTTCTACGCGGTCGGTCAGCAGGACTTTTTTGTTGGCCATGTCAACATAAGTTACCCAAACTGCCACGGCTTTATCGGATTTGCTCATCGCTTCCATTATAAACAATAATCCGAGTCCTTTCTTGTCGCCAAAATCGAACCCGGAAACCATTGCTTTAATATCTTCTTCTTTCAACCTATGAAAATCACCGCTGTTGGTGGAGTGAATTTCTTCTGCATTCGCTTTTTCGTTTCTTTTGTTGACGGATCCAAGATCATGATCAAACGAGCTTTTATGGATAGCTCCTTTGATGTCGTATTTCTTTGGTTCCCCAAGAACAAGTTCATTTATCCCTGTATAGTGGCGGTCTCTCAGGTCATTGGCGTTAGTATTGGCATCGTCGATCAATTTTGATTTTGTAAAATCGATGCCCAGATACATGACAGGTGTCTCACTGTTAAAAATATCTTTTACGGTTTGGGCCGGAAGGGAATGCTGGAATCCGAACGACGCAAAGACCAGGATTCCCAGATAGATAAGCGTTGTCTTTTTCATGATGGAAATTTATGATTGGTTAGATATAAAAATTTTCATCTCACATTCGGCAATTAGCTGTTCATTACAGCGAATTCTTCCCGTGATGATGCTGACGTGAAAAATCTCGTTCTTAATCGAAATTTCCGTCATTAACCTATCATGGATTCGAGGCAACGCGTAAATCGCTAAATTTTGCACAGCGCCGATATACCCGACGGGGACTGGCCTTTTTTCTTTTTGGCAAATATATCCTATTCTGGCCGCCGCAGTTTGAGCGATGTTTTCAATGAGCCCTGGTTCAGTAAGAAAATCATCTGATAAAAAGATATTTTCCTTGCGGATTTGCAATTCAGAGCATCCTGATCTTTCATCGGTGTGGGACAAGTGATCAATCATCACAAACGGATCTCTTTGCGGAATGAGAGAGCGGATATCAATTTTCTCAATTTCCATCATATTCCTGCCAAAAATTATAATAATTATACCATTGTTCGGGATATTTTCTGATTTTTTTTTCCATTTCAGCTTTAAAATCGCCCAGGACCTGCTGAATTCCGAGCTGTTTATCGGCCACCCGATAATATTTAATCGGACTGGCAAAAAAATGATAGTGAAGATTGCTTTCTTTCATGGCAAAAACAAATGAAACCGGAACATCGAATCTGCTTGCGAGGACAAAAGGTCCGATGGGGAACAGTGCCGGGGCATTCAGAAAATTTGTGCTGATTGTTTTGTTTCCCTCCACAAAGCGGTCGCCATGAATACAAACCAATTCGTTGTTTTTAAGGGCCTCACTAATTGCGTAGATATGTGAAATATCATTTTTGATCACAATTATTTTTGCATTCATTTTTCCGGTAATAGCTTCCAGATACTCTCTGATCTGCTGGTGTTCGCCATCGAACATGACAATATTAACGGGTGTGTTCAATCTTTTCAGGAGATGGCCTGCAATTTCCCAATTTCCAATATGTGCACTGATGAGAAGCCCACCATGACCGCTGCTCACCATATTCCGAAGTTGATCCTCCCCATCAAAATCAAAACTAAATCGGTTGGGGATGCCCGCCATAATCACAATCCGGTCAATGATCGTTTGTCCAAGCAGGTAATAATTGCGATAAATTTCAAACAGTGATTTAGTACGACTGAATTTCAGGCGACGATGAAAATATTCATATATGATCTTAGAGGACGAATAAGAAAACAGATAGAAATAAACTGTCACAAACCGGAGCAGGAAATAGGCGGGGAGAACGCCACCGCTTTTCAAAATTTGTACAAAAATTCTATATCCTAATTTATTGCCCCTGGATTTGCCTTGCCATGACGGCATTATACGAGTTCTTTTGTATTAACGCGGGAGATAATATAGTCGTAAAAATTCTGAAATGTAATGATGCCTACAAAATCTTCTGGTTTTACCTTAAATGCAAAATTGTTCTCGATCACCACAACCAGATCGATATAATCAAGACTGTCAAGCTCTAGTACCTGCCTCAAATTTGCCCCGGGCGTGATCTTTTCAGCGTCAACTTCGAATTCTTCCGACAAGAACCCATTAATCTTCCCGATTACCTCTTCATATTTCATAGTAGTATAGCAATTAGTGATTCAATTTTCTCACGATAAGCGACGAATTGGTACCTCCAAATCCGAAG
>PSRA01000043.1 GCA_003175695.1 Bacteroidota bacterium
TCTGCATTAAAGTGCACAGTCTGAATGTTAACGTTCATAGCATCGCATTTTAACAGTGAAACAATAAATAAAGAACTTTCGGCATTTACCTCGTCAAATACCTGCCGGGGTATAGAATGAAGTTAATATCGGGAAGGTATTTTTCCAAATAAATTTTACGAAATTCAAGGTCAAAAAAATATAAAAAATCCATCCATTTATTGTCACAATTTAACTAAGCTTTTGGATGTGATTTTTTATATATTTCCTTCAATTTTCCGATAGTATTATGAGTATATAGTTGAGTCGCTGCCAGGCTTGCATGTCCCAACAATTCTTTTACCGAATTCAAATCTGCCCCGCTATTTGCCAAATGCGTAGCAAACGTATGACGAAGCACATGCGGACTTCTTTTATCAATGGTCGTAATCTGACTTAAGTATTTTTTGACAACGAGGTACGCATATTTAGGATAAAGTTTTTTCCCTTTTTCATTGGTGAATAAAAAGGGTTGGGTATCGATCGCGGCGCACATCTTTTTGCCAATATATTCTTTAATTTGTCCAGCCATGGCTTCGCTGATCGGTATGATTCTTTCTTTGTTTCCTTTTCCCAGTACTTTAATGGTCCTGTTGCTGAAGTTGACCTGACCCTCCTGCAAATTAATTAACTCACTGAGGCGAATGCCTGTATTGTAGAATAAGGTGATAAGCAGCCTGTCAGTTCTACCCTGCGGACTATCCGGAAATTCAATATCAGAAAATAATACCTGCATGTCTTTCTCTTCGACAAAAGCAGGCAGTCTTTTGCCAGTCTTTGGATTGATGATGGTATTCATCGGAGTTTGCCTTAATCGTCCCATCCTCAAATGAAACTTGAAAAAGGACTTAAGGGAGGATATCTTCCGGTTGATGGATTTAGCCGTGATTTTTTGCTCTTTCAGGTTTGCCAGCCAACTCCTGACAATTGCCGGGCTGATTTCCTGCAGGCTGAGGGACCCAAATTGCTTTTCCAGAAATTGGCAAAATTGGAACAGGTCATTCCGGTAGGAGAGAATGGTGTGCTCGGAATAGCGTTTTTCGAATTTGAGATAATCGATAAAGGATTGAATAGTGGATTCCAAGGCGATCAGGATTCAATGGATCCAAATTAATCAATTTAAACAAAAAGGCCATCAAAAGATGGCCTGAAAATTAAAGATTTATGTAAGATTTGTCCTTATGAATCAAACTTGCCACTTGCGATCTGCTGACGGTAAATCGCTTTCAATACTTCGCTTCTCCGCTTTACGGAAGGCTTGGTATAGGATTGACGCGCGCGCAATTGAACCAGCACTTTGGCTTTCTCAAACTTTTTCTTGTACTTCTTTAGTGCCTTGTCAATGTTTTCGCAATCTTTCGAATCGATGATCAACATAAATGGATACCTCCTTTGGTGAATAAATGGGCAGCAAAGATAAAAAGAAATTCGGATATTCGAAAACAGAATTTTACCACATGTTTACCGGCATCGTAGAAACTAAGGGCGAAATCAGGGATATCATCACTGCAGGAACAAATAAATCTTTTTGGATAGCGTCCTCCATTTCCGGGCAGCTTCGCGTCGACCAGAGCCTTTGCCATGATGGTGTTTGCCTGACAGTAGAGGAAATCTCAGGCGACGCCCACCGGGTCACTGCCATCTCGGAAACTCTTCACAAAACTACCCTGGATGAGTGGGCCAAAGGAAATTTTGTTAACCTGGAGAGATCACTAGTAATGAACGGCCGGCTGGATGGGCATATAGTCCAGGGGCATGTCGACAGCACGGCTACCTGTGTTGGAAGGAAGGAAATCGGCGGAAGCTGGGAGTTTCAGTTTGAGATTCCAAAAAAGTTTGCTCTTCTCGTGATTGAAAAGGGATCGATTTGCATCAACGGTGTCAGCCTGACCATATTCGACGTGAAGAAGAAAAATTTTCGTGTTGCTATCATTCCTTACACATATGAACATACGAATCTGCAGAGCCTGAAACCAGGAGACTCCGTAAATGTCGAATTTGATATCATAGGTAAGTATGTTAACCGGTCGGTATCAGTGAGACAGGAATAATTATTCGAGCCTTACAACCTTTTGTTTATCCCAATACAAAATGATGCTTTCATTTGAAGGATATAAACAGATGTGATCATTTGTCACCGATGTATTATTTTCCTGTCGGTCTTTTTTAATGGTCACAACAGGCGGTATATCAATTTCATTACTCTTTACTTCGGTTCTAATTTCGCCTGGCAGCCCTCGAATTTGTTCGCTATTCAAATTATTTACAATTGTCAGCCTGGAAGGATCTACCTTATTGATTAACAAAGCGTCTTTTAATCCGAGGCGGAATATGAAAGCCCCTTCCAAATCACCAGGAAGATTTATAAAAAAAATATTTTTAGAACTGTCTTGTGACTGAATGGAGGCTAATATGTCTTTGGTGATAGATGAGGCTTTCATCCAATTCAAATTGCTCTTTTCTAAGAAAAATACGTTATAAAGAGTTAAAGGAACAATGGACAAGAATAATCCCAGTCGGGTAACAAACAGATTGATGATTAAAAAAGAAATACTGCAACAAAGAAAACAAGAAGGGAAATATAAAAACCTGTCGCTTTCAGAAGTTTTGGTACTTACACTAAATAAAATGGGGACAATGGAAGCAATGGATAGTGCGATAATTAGTTTTGAAAAATAAGTAACAAGCAAAGGATTTTTTTTATTCCCTCTAATGAACAAAAAGAAAAGTAAGGACAATAGTAAAATCAAAGGAATGAACAATAAGACGAATGAGCGAGATTGGTATACCGGGGGTAAAAATAGCCGTCCTGTAACTTTGAAAAAATTGCCAATATAATGCAGCGGTCTGATATGTAAAAAGCTCTCTCCGTAAGAGCCTGCAATGCTTCCTGCTATTTCCACGCGGATTAATAAATGGATGACGAGGGTCGCGATCATGGACACAGTCCAGATCACAAGTTTCCTTCGGGTCATTCCCTGTCTGTACAAAAGAACCAAAATGATTATTGGAAGCAGGATGATGGATTCATATGTTGCCAGCCCCAAAAAATAGCAAATGGAGGTCAGCAGGATCTTTCTTTTTTCCGGCCAGTCACTCATAACAATAAGAAGAGCAGACAGGCCAAAGGTGGTAGCCATGCTGGCGCCCCTGCCTAATATCCAGACAATTCCTTCTGTATGGAATGGATAGGTTAGAAACAGCAGACTTGCAATAAACGCAAAGAGAGTCTGCCTGGAATCATTCTCCGAAAACTTCAGCGACAAGCAGAACCGGAATAAGAGAAAGCTGTTGATGCCATGGATCAAAATATTAAAAAGATAATAGCCAGCAGGGTTAAATCCTCCTAACAGGTAATTAAGATGTAGCGTAAAATCCGATACCGGCCGGAAAAATCCTTTTATCCAAATGATCTTATCTATTGCTATCCTTTTTAGGACACGAAAATCATCAGAGGCAAAGGACCGGTTAATGTTAGGAAGGAATAGAAGAAATGACGCCGCAACAAACTGGGGTAATTGGAACTGCCATTTTTTTAGGATTTTCGATGTTTTCATTATTAAGGAGATCAAATTCATTAGCCCATGTTATCGCAAAGTTTCCTGATGGCCGTGAATTTATTCTTCAATGCAAACATTAGGACATTTTTTATTTCTTTTGAAGCGATAATTATCTCATCAGATACATCTTACCATAACCTTTTATGAAATACTGATCCGTATTATCGCCTTCCGCTTTATACTTATCAAGTGATTTTCCATTCAGATTGGTGACGACATGATATAAATATACCCCATTTGCCAGTCGTTGATGATACATATCAGTTCCGTCCCACTTGAATTCCGTGATGTTACGACCCACATGCAATGGTCCCAGTTCCTCTTTCGTGATTTCCCTTACGACCTTTCCAGTTATGGTGAGGATCTGGATTTTAATATTCTGCGGGACTTCACTGCCCGTAATCGTGAACACGAAGGCAGTAGAGGTAGTGAACGGGTTGGGATAGTTAAGCATGTTGGAGATCATTGCCTTGGTAATGATCTTAAAGGTAACCTGGTATTGTATCGTTCCTGCAGTGTTTCCTGTTTTATCCTTTCCGGTCACTATCAAAGTGTATTCATCACCGGAAGGATCAATTTGTGAAAGGAAAGCAGGATAGAAATCGACGGTTGCCGTATTGTCTGCACTGCTGGTGGCAGGTGTAAACCGCAACGTATCGGTATTAAAATAATAACTATGCAGTGAATGATCCGGGTATCTGACCTGCACGGTCACCAGCGAGGTATCGTTTAACAAAAGGAATTTTGCTTCATCCTTTAGTTTAATCATGATATGAGGTTTGGACGAAACGATGTCTTCATTCAGGATGTGCACGTTGTCAAATGTCACATCCAATAGTGGTTTAGTGTGATCGACTTTGACAAAGAAATTGTGATAAAGGAAATTATTGAAATGGAATTGTTCCGGCTGATCGTTGGCAGGATTCACGTCCAGGAAGATCGTGTTCAAACCTGTATAGTCTTTCGTATCGATCTCAAAGACAATTTTGAGTGTGTCACCGCTGACGATCGGCCTTCTTCTGGGCAATTGGATTACATGCGTCACATTATTCTTGTCAATTATGCTCATGTTAATTTTCATGCTGTCGAATGCTGAAATACTAACATTTTTGAATGCTATGCCAAAATCCAGTTTTTCCCCCAGTTCCAACGTGTCTTTGGATGAGAGGAAAATATTTGGAGCAAGTGCCCCTTCGGGAACCGGAACATAATTAAGCCTCCAGTAATTAAGTTGATAAGGAGTTGCATGGACGCTGTCGGTGGTCAGCAATTTCAACTGGATATACGGATACTGAATGGGATTTATGGCAGAGATATCGAAATCCTGCGTTCCGAGGCCAAGATTATAAAGTGGCGTCTGATTGCCTGACGTATCAACTCCCAGTACCTGCACAGATGCGCTGTCTGTTGAAGGATTTTCGAGACTGCTACCCCTCCAATGTATTTGCTTCCACTGTTTGGCAGGACCGAATTTTGGTGAAGTTACATTTCCGGTAATGTTTGGAGAAGGACAGTCTACTGACAGAGTGATTTTATCATAAATACCTGCACTGAATTTATTTTGCGGCGTGAAACTCAGGTCTGATTTTTTATAAATAAATACCCATCCCCTGGGCCTGTAGAAAGAATCAATATTGGAGAATCCAGCTGCCTTGAGCCGATGGTAAATTGAATTATTCGATCCATAAATTGTCGTATCCGCTGCCCAATCACTTGCATAAGTATTGCTGGCGGGATTTGACGACGAGATATTTCTCACCACGACATAGAAGCCTGCTGGTATGCTATCCATAAAACGAACCATCTTGTTGCGGTCCGCTGCGTCCATATAAGAAAATTCAAAATTATAATTGCGGTTTGTCGCACAGTTCGCCGCAGCACTTCCGCTCAAATAAAGATTGTTGCCATTGGCGTCTACATTTTTCCACGCATTGAATGACACCGGATCAAACACATTAAAGATCAGTGATAATCCCAGACAGGCGCTGGCAATATTTTCCACCCCATTGACTCGCACGGCAAAATCAGATGTTTGCGTACTTCCTGTTGGATAAATAGCCTGAGTTACAAAAACATTATTTAGGTGCGTTCCATATTGCCATATCCGCCCTCCATTTAGATTCATCCCATTACCGGTCGACTGCAGGTGCTGGAAATAATGCGATTGATTAAAACCTGGTGAACTCCTGATTGAATCAATGTAAATAAATGAAAATTCGTTCCAGTGATATTGTCCATTTTGTCCTGGCAGCATGGAAGTTCTCCAATAATATACTGTGCTGTCTCTGTATGAGAATCCCGGGTCAAATTCAAATACGCCACCCACCGATGTAATGTTCTTTGAAACTTTGGAAGGAGAATTAAAGTTTTCCGTCGTATCTATCTCCATCACATATTGTGTAGATGCTGCAAATGGATTCGAAGTTGAAGCGTAAAGCTTCTGGACTGGATTGTTAACAATTGCGTAATTATATGGATAGATCGGGCTCAGTTCATCCTGATAAATAAAAATAGGTGTCGTGACTGAATTATTCATATAAGTCACTTCAGGTATGGTATTATTTTGATTGATGGAAACGGTAATGTAATTCTGGCCTTTATCGCGCGTGCCGACAATCGGAACTGAAATTTGTATGGAATCGTCATAGCGGATCCCTGGAATTTTCTTGCTTAACAGAGTGGTTGTACTTCCATCCGGATATTTTCTTGTTACCAGAATAGACACTGAATCTGAAATAGCCTTGCCCAGGTTTACAAATCTTGCATTGACGGTGAAATTATTATCAGCAATAGAAATAAATGTGGGAGAAACTTTTACCTGTGAAAGTTCGATATCATAGTCTGGTAATGGTGAGCTGTTTATTTTTAAGGCTGGGTCTCCGTGAATATTCATTTCTTCTGCTTCTGCATGGGCAAGAAAATCATTAGGCAAAGTATTAATCACATTCTGGGCAGCATCACGCTGAATGATACCGAGCGCTTTGCCGTAGTCCGGTTTACTGATGATCTTATATAATCCATCAAGAAGTATGTTCAAATAATTTACCACACCATAATGGGAACTTGCTATGAATGCGATGGATCCCTTGTTTTTTGTCAGGACATAGGATTCTGACAGGGTAGGGAATGTAGTCAGTCTTGACAATTTGTACGTGTAGAAATTCCCGGCATAACACCCGTTGACAAAAAAGAATGGATATTTTCCCTGGTTATTATAAAGGTTTGGATCGTCAAGGTTGAACCCAAGATCTGACTCTGAGGAGTGTCCGAAATAAGTCATCATATTGATTCCACTTGAAAACAACTGAGGAAACTGGGCGGAAGAAACCTGGTTATTCTGATCCGTAGTCGTGCTGCAGAAAGTTGTAACGTTGGCACCCACCAAAGTATCCATGATCGTTTGTCTGTATAGCCCCATGTAGCCGCACAAAATAGATTCCAGAAAAGGATCCGTGGCCCCTGTAATATGTACGACATTCTTGAGCCACCCACGATCAGCGATGGTGTTGGGTGCTGTATTTTGCACTTGCTCGAATTCTTTCACTTTACTTAAATAGGTTTCCACCTCCGGGCCGTAAATAGCTGCCAGTCTTCCAATGGGAGTAATTGGAATAGAAGTCGCACCGTCCGGAGAACTTAACATGCCATCAGAAGCAGGGAAGCCGAAAGTCGGCACTGGATTCATTAATTCTGTATTGGGATCAGATTCATTGTTCCGGTAATCATTATAGGCCATTCCTCTTCCAATCAGGAAAACAAACTCAGGTTTTACTGCCCAAACATTGCGGGCGTAATTCAGGAAATTCTTGATAGAAAGTGGATGCTTCTTGACACCGAATGAGAATTGGTCAACTAACTCATTGATGTCAACGACTTGGGCATTAAAACCGCCGCCTGCTGCTGAATTTCTATAGTTTTTGTAATCCACCACCGGATTATTTCCGCTGGATCCTGTATAAAGTTGCGGGTTACTGATAATAATATAATTCCCCTGGTTGAGAGGATCATTAAACTGAACAAAATTCTTTGTTGTAAGGCTCCCGATGGTTTTGACATTTGAAGGGTCTTCGCTAACAAGAACCAGATTGCGATTCAAGCCTGTTCCGGGAAGCAGGAAGGTAAGGTTACTGCTTGCATCGATGACTGCTGTAAACCGTTGACCAGTTACCATATCATACAAAACAGGTGAGGCGGAACCTGCAGTGAAGTTGCTGATCTTTAAATAATAGCCGCTGGCTTTGGCGGGCAACTGGAAGTTGAAATTTATTTTTCCACCAAAATTGAATTGCCTCGGATAATTGAGTTCATAGAATGAAACTACCATCCTGTCATTCAAAACTGATGCCTGGGTATTGTTGAGAAATTGCAAACTGGTGGTGTTGGAATTCATATAAGTCAAAGGAACTGCTACAGTGGACACCAGGTCATTAAAACCATTCATGGCAGTATCCTTGACTACGTTGTTATTAACCCGTACCTGTATATTTCTTAATGTGTCAGCGCAACCCACGGCACCGAATTTCAATGTGGCATTTGGACCTGCATTATATATGAACAGGTTACTCTGATTGTCTGTAAAGGGGCTGCCTTTGGTAATATTGTAAGAGCTCCAAAACTCACCCAGATCGTAAGCAGAAGAGTAGATATATTGTTCCAGAACATTCGCCAAACCGAGGTTCAGTTGGTTCCTGAAATAGGTGGCCGCAGTATACATGAAATAGGGTTCAACAGGAAGCACATTCCCTGTTGTATCGTTCGGCACATTGGTATAATGGAAATTTGCATTGGTATTTACTGTTAGAAAATAAGCCGCGGTATCGGTTTGAAGACTCCATTTATCAGTATGCTGATAGGCGGGTGATTTGTACATAGGCCTGTCTGGCTTGCCGTCATTCATCTGTCCCCAGAATTCAATATAGTCCGATGCGCCCAATGGGCCGCTGGCCACTGTAGTATAAATGGGAACCTGAACGCCATTTCTGAACAATTGGAAATTCTGAGCAGGGGTGGCGCCCAGTCCCGCTGCAGCCAGGGTTGATTGAGGTATGCGGTAAAGTCCGTCCGAACCTACTTTGAATTTATAGTAAGTCTTGGTGAAATCGATCCATTCGTTATTGTAGGGTTGCGCATGCACGACAGCCTGGATCAACAAGAACAATAATGTAAAAAGTCTCTTCATACGATTCATTTCATTTAGGTACGACAGTTATTTCTTCTTTTGCTTCTTCTTATTCAAATCCCTGAGATCGATCTTAAGAGAAAAAACATGCGTATATAAT
>PSRA01000078.1 GCA_003175695.1 Bacteroidota bacterium
GAACTTTTGTAAAACAACAATAAAAAGAAGACTATGCGCAAAATATTATTTTCAATATTTATTCTTCTGATTGTTTTGGTAGTCGCTTGTAAAAAAACTTACGTGAATGGCAAAACAAATGCAGTAAACGCGGCCCACGGGTGGTGGATCACTTTTAAGGAAAATGGCGTTGACACATTCGGAATTGGAACGGTTTTCCTCACCACATACAATACATCTGCAGATGATTCAATCTGGGTTGATGACCTGACCAATACCTGGCAGTACAAAGTGAAGGCAAAAATCAATTACAACACACTAGCTTTTTCCACTACAAAGGCACAAAACGAATACTATAATATCACAGTAGATATTATAGATGGAAAGATCCTGCCTAAAGCAGGCAAATCAAAAAGCGGGGTTGCAACCGACAGCATCAATTTCAGGGTGGTTTTCTCTGATTCGCCACCAGATACATTCACAGTAGCAGGAACGGCGCGTACAGGTTTCATTCAGGATGACTATTGATAAAGTAGAATTATAGCCCGGCTTTCTGATCGACAAGATGGCTTACTGGCTTATTAAAGACTCACTGTTCTTTAGTAAGCCATTTTTCTTTTCAAGGTAAAAATCTGACCGTCCCCAATTCTCGTATAAAACCCCAGGGTCTCCAAAAACAAAAAACTCCGCTTGTAACAATTAACTTTTTGAAACAGTCTTAAATTTACTATTTGCTATTTCTTCTACTACACAGGTTTCCCAAATCAGATAATCATTTACTGAAGCAGGAATTACCCAAACTCAACTGATATGACCAAGGAGGAAATCAAAGACGACCGAGTAGTGAAACTGATCGGCACTCCTATTTTAGGAATCCTTATTCCTAATATAACGGGACTGATAACTAACGGTAGGTATACGGTACCGCAGCTCCTCCTTAGCTATATGTACTTTATTGCTGTAGCCTGGATTGTGTGGCAGGGCAATGTCAGATTAGTTTACTTCATACGGCAGAAATATGAATGGAGATATAAGCAGTACTATAAAAACATTCTCCTTCTCTTTCTGGCCAACGTTGTGTATTCAGGATTCGTATCCCTTGTACTACTAAGGATTTGGAAAGGATTTTCTAAAGAAATATATCCAGGATGGGGCCCGGTCATGACTACCGTATTGATCATAGTAATCGCCGCTTGTTTCATAACTAATATTTATGAAATCATCTACCTGAACCAGGAAAGGGAATACAACCTTACCCGGGCGGAACAATTAAATATTGCCAAGGCCCAGGCCGAATTAGAGGCATTAAAAAACCAGATTGATCCTCACTTCATTTTCAATTCCCTTAATACACTTTCCTTCCTCATCACGCGGGATCCGCAAAGTGCACGCTTGTATAATGATACGCTGGCCAAAGTATATCGATACATTTTAGGAAATAAAGACAAGGACCTGGTGCTATTGAGGGAAGAGGTTGAGTTTATCAGCAATTATTTTTACCTGCTGAAAATACGTTTCAGTGAAGCAGTCAATATGGAAATTGAGATCACTGACCTTGCAGCAGAAGATTTCCTGATTCCACCCATATCCTTGCAAACCCTGGTGGAAAATGCCATTAAACACAATGAATTTACAGACAATAATCCGCTTACCATCAATGTATCCGTTCTTTCAAATTATGTTGTAATCAAAAATCCAATCAAACCAAAAAATTACGCATCGCCCACTTCAAGAATTGGTCTCAACAACCTGGATAACCGCTATAAATTAATTACGAAACGCAATATTATCATTGAGAATAATTTCAGATTCTTTACAGTAAAGTTGCCCATCTTAAAATTTTAGCCATGAAGCTCTTAATAATCGAAGATGAAAAGCCTGCCTATGAAAATTTAACTGAAGAATTATGGCAGATTGATGAGAACATCCAGGTGGTGGGATCCTGCACCAGCGTCGATGAAAGTGTAAAATGGCTCACCCATAATCCACAGCCCGATCTTATCCTGATGGATATACAATTGTCGGATGGATTGTCATTCAACATCTTCAACTCCTGTGATATCAATTGCCCCGTTATTTTTATTACGGCTTATGACAAATACCTGACACAGGCTTTCGACTATAACAGTATCGATTACCTGCTCAAGCCCGTCAACCAGGGAAAACTCAAGAATGCAATTCGCAAGTACAAAACCCTGCAGAATTATTTTGTGAACAATCACTCTGCCATCCTGGACTACCTGAACAATCAGGATAAAAAGAAATCGAGGATATTGGTGAAAAGAGGTATGGAATTCCAGACGGTCAAAATTGAAGACATCGTCTATTTCTTCACCGAACACAAGTTGGTTTTCCTTGTGGACAAAGACAACCGGAAATACCTGGCCGAAAAAAATAATTTAAGTGAACTGGAGGAAGAACTGGACAAGAATTTGTTTTATCGCGCAAATCGAAAATATATAATCAATGCGAACTATATTAAACGGTTCAAGCCCCTCGATCGAAGCAAATTAAGTGTCGAACTGCTATTGCCGCTGAATGAAGAGATCATCATCAGCCAGGAGAATTCTTCATCTTTTAAAAAATGGATTAGTGAAATGTAGGCCTTTGCGTGAAATTCTTTCCATTAAAAATGTAACAAAAACGCCGTTCCTTCGCCTTCCACAGACTGCACCTGGATCGTCCCTTTATGCAACATCATTATTTGTTTGCACAGGCTGAGTCCTATACCACTTCCTGTTTTTCTTGTACTAAAGAATGGAACAAAGATTTTATCCAACAAATTGGCAGGAATCCCGGTGCCGTTGTCAGCAATTTTAATCGTGGTCCTAGTATTGTTTGCACTGGCTGAGAGCACCACACGGGGATGGGGGCGATCCTTGACCGCCTCCATCGCATTGATGAGTAAGTTGATCAAAACTTGCTCTATTAGACTCGCATCAACTTCCATTGACAGATCCGGATCTTTCAGGATGATTTCCAGGTCAATATTTTTTTGTTCGAGCGTGGGCTGCATCAACTGGTGAAGGTTTTCGAAAAGGTCCCTGGCGTAGATCCTCTTGAGATTGGGAGAAGTGATCTTATTCAGGTTGCGATAAGTTTCTGCAAACTTCAACAGGCCTTCACTCCTTCGGCGAATCGTATCGATACCCAGCTCCAGGTCCTCTATGGCAGCGGGTTGTTCCTTTAAATGACCCACTGATTCGCGCAATCTCTCCCTGATGGTATCTGCCAACGAAGAAATCGGTGCAATGGAATTCATGATCTCATGTGTCATCACGCTTAACAGCTTTTGCCACGCCTGCGCTTCAGTCTCATCCAAGGCTTCATTCACATTTTGAAAAGCAATCAGCTTGTAGACTTTATTGTCGGTTTGAAAGGCGGTGGCCGACAAAAGTGCTTTGAACCGACTATTGTCTTTGGCTATGGTGATGACTTTGCTTTCACCCGGGCGCAAGGCCAAAATCTCATGATATAAGAGGTCATCACGCCTGGACAAAGAATGAATAGTCTTTAGATAAGGAATGCCTAACATTCTTTTAAGGGACTCATTCATCCATCCCGTTTCGCCTGTTTTATGCTCATAAGATAAAATGCCGGTGTCCACCAATTCCAAAATTTTTTGCAAGTACACGTATTGTGTTTCCTTTTCCTTGCTGATCACTTTGAACGTGGTATTTATTTCATTGAATCCTTTGCGCAAAGGTTTCAATTCCAATGGCGCATGTTTCACGTCAAAATACCTGGAAAAGTCACGGTAATGAATAGACTCCACGAATTGCTCCACTTCATCCTGCGCTTTCAGGTTGAACCGGTAGAAATCCAGGATTTGAAAAATGATAACAGGAATGAGCAGGGTCAGGAATACATATTGCGTCTTAACCAGGACAAAAGCTGCCGTGGTTAGCGTAACGAACATTAATATAACACGGACTAGTATCCGTAATTCAAATCTCTTAAGCATGAATTGCGAGGAAGTTTGCCAAATGCGATCAAATATCGTATTTACTCAGTCGCCGATATAATGCCGTTCGCGTCAGGCCCAACTCTTTAGCGGCTTTTGAGATATTACCGTTGTGTTTTTCTATGACTTTCAGGATAGTATTCTTTTCGATGGTGCTTAGGGTAAAATCAGTTGTTTCAGTAGGCGCCTCTTTGATCGATTCAATGGGTGAAAAAATGAGATCGCTCGCTTGCAACCGGTCATGTTCCGACATGATAACTGCCCTTTCAATTGTATATTGCAATTCCCGGACATTCCCAGGATAATGATAAGTTCTTAATTTCTCCAAGGCGCGGCTGTCAAAATCATTCGCAGGCTTCAAGTATTTGGCTGCATATATCCTGGCAAAATGACGAGCCAGCAAGTTCACATCTTCCCCTCTTTTTCTTAGCGGGGGTACCATGATCTCCACTGTATTGATCCGGTAGATCAGATCTTTTCGGAACTTGTTCTCATTGGCCAATTCTGCAAGAGGCAGATTGGTGGCACAGACAAGGCGAATATCAATGGGCACAACCTGGTTGGTTCCCAACCTGATCACCTGCCTGTTTTGCAGAACAGACAGCAGCTTGGCCTGTTGATGCAGCGTAATATTTCCAATTTCGTCCAAAAAAAGGGTTCCACTGTTGGCGGCTTCAAACCGGCCAACCCTGTCTTCACGGGCATCCGTAAACGCGCCTTTCTTGTGTCCGAACAATTCACTTTCAAACAAAGTCTCCGTTAAAGCTCCCACGTCCACTTTAATAAACGGCTTGTCGGCACGCAGGGATTTCTGATGTATTGCTTTTGCAATCAGATCCTTACCCGTGCCATTTTCACCCAATATCAAAATATTAGCATCAGTAGGCGCAATCTTTTCCACCTTATAAAAAATATCGCGCATGGCTTCGGAGTCCCCAATGAGGTCAGAACCGAACGCGAATTCCTTTGTACTGGCAGCACTGGGGGCCAGCTTGTTGTTATCCCTTTTCTTTAAAGCGTCTTTGATGGTACCAATCAACTTCTCGTTGTGCCAGGGTTTAACCACAAAATCTGCCGCACCCTCTTTAAGGGAACGGACAGCCAGGTCAATATCACCATAAGCAGTGATCATCACTACCGCAGCTTCGGAACCGAACTCACGAATCTTCCTTAGCCAAAACAAACCTTCGTTTCCGGTATTGATAGAACTGTTAAAATTCATATCTAACAGCACTACATCATAAGGATGCTTGGAAAGGATGGAGCGGATATTTTCGGGATTTTTTTCCGTCACTACAGTGGAAGCCTCGTTTTTTAAGAGAAGTCTGACAGCTGTCAAAACATCCTGATCATCGTCAATAACCAATATGGAAGAATTTTTTAATCCCATTTTCTAATAAAAAATTTTGTTGGAAGTATGCAACAAAACAATGCCACAAGTTTACTTTAATATAATGGAGTGGCAATTAAT
>PSRA01000014.1 GCA_003175695.1 Bacteroidota bacterium
GCCGGGAAGATAAAACAGATCATCGGTGCAGTAGTAGATGTTCAATTCGATGGCAAATTACCTGAAATTTATAACGCGTTGGAACTCAAAAGACCTGGTGGCGACAAGCTGGTTTTGGAAGTTCAGCAGCACCTTGGCGAAGATAGCGTTCGTTGTATTGCCATGGACGGAACTGAAGGATTGATTCGTGGTCTTGAAGTGGTAGATACCGGCGCCGCCATTGCCATGCCAATTGGTGAAGAAATCAAGGGACGTTTATTTAACGTTACAGGTGATCCAATCGACGGACTTCCCGCCGTTTCTAAAGTAAATGGCCGCCCAATACATAGCAAGCCTCCAGCCTTTGAAAATTTGAGTGTTGCAACTGAAGTTCTGTTTACCGGAATTAAAGTAATCGATTTGATCGAACCCTATGCTAAGGGAGGAAAAATCGGTTTGTTCGGTGGAGCAGGGGTAGGTAAAACAGTTTTGATCCAGGAATTAATCAATAACATCGCAAAGGCTTATTCTGGGTTGTCCGTGTTTGCAGGTGTGGGTGAACGTACGAGGGAAGGAAATGACCTGATGCGTGAAATGATCGAAGCAGGAATCATGAAATATGGAAATGATTTCATTCACAGCATGGAAAAAGGTGGATGGGATTTAGGTAAAGTGAATTTGAAAGAATTGTCTGATTCAAAAGCAACTTTTGTATTCGGCCAAATGAATGAACCTCCAGGAGCAAGAGCCCGTGTGGCGCTCAGCGGATTGACCATTGCTGAATATTTCCGTGATGGAGATGGAAAAGGACAGGGCCGTGACATTCTTTTCTTTGTCGACAACATCTTCCGTTTCACTCAGGCTGGCTCTGAAGTATCAGCCCTGTTGGGACGTATGCCCTCTGCCGTGGGTTATCAACCAACGCTGGCAACTGAAATGGGGTTGATGCAGGAAAGAATCACGTCCACGAAGAACGGATCGATCACTTCAGTACAAGCTGTTTACGTTCCTGCGGATGACCTTACCGATCCGGCGCCTGCAACAACTTTCGCTCACCTGGATGCTACAACAGTGTTGGATCGTAAGATAGCCGACCTGGGTATCTATCCTGCTGTGAATCCATTGGATTCTACCTCAAGAATCCTGACGCCGAAGATCGTGGGAGATGCTCACTACAATTGCGCCAACCGGGTAAAACTAATCCTTCAACGTTATAAAGAATTACAGGATATCATCGCAATACTTGGGTTAGATGAATTGAGTGATGAGGACAAGCAGACTGTACAAAGAGCAAGACGCGTTCAGCGTTTCCTCTCACAACCTTTCCATGTAGCCGAAGCATTTACAGGATTGAAAGGTGTATTGGTTCCAATTGAAGAAACTATCCGCGGATTCAATATGATTATGGATGGTGAAGTGGACGAATATCCTGAAGCGGCATTCAACCTGGTGGGTACAATTGATGACGCAATCGAAAAAGGTAAGAAACTATTGAGCCAGGCACAACAATAATTGATCAGGATAGGTGAGTTAAATTATTAAGATGAACCTCGAAATTTTAACGCCCGAAAAAAAATTATTCAGCGACGACGTGTACGGCGTTCAATTGCCTGGCGTTGCAGGTCTTTTTGAAGTGTTGGATAGACATGCGCCACTGGTAAGTGCCTTAAAAGGCGGAAGGATTAAAGTGCTCAAGGATAAAAACAACAACCATCTTGCGTACTTTGACATCAAGAGTGGTTTCGTTGAGATTATTTCCAATCATGTAACTGTTCTGGTGGAAGGGGGAGAAGCGGTTGAAGGCAAATAAGGGGTCGTTCACCTTGCGCATCTGCGCGAACAGCATGCTAATTTAGCTGTGGGTCCGTCGGAAAGTTCACCATCATTTCATAGTCGCCACCCAGATGCCGAAGCGCGTCTTTCCAGACTTCATCTGTCTTTTTATGAAAGACTAATTTGCGGTTGGCCTTTACCGATAGCCAAGATTTTTCCTTCAGTTCATCTTCTAACTGACCACCTGCCCAGCCGGAATATCCTATATAGAATCTTATCTTGCTGGGATTAATCTCTCCATCCCGTATCAGTGAAATAGCCTTTTCGAAGTCGCCTCCCCAGTACACCCCGTCAACAATTTCGTAGCCACCACCAATTTTGTCCGGATATTGATGCAGAAAATGAATCGTATCCATTTGGACCGGTCCGCCAAAGTAAACGGGAAGTTTCAAATCATCCAGGCCGGTGACGAGCTCGTTTAGCGTATACTCATAGCTGCGGTTTAGCACGAATCCAAAACTTCCCTCTTCCTGGTGTTCGCACAGGAATACCACGGTCCTTTGGAAATTTGGATCTTTCAAAAACGGATCAGCAATCAACAATATGCCTGCAGCAGGTTCTTCCATACAATCTAAATTAATCAATTTCAATAAAAATTATCGATCATGTTTTTGGGTGTTTCATCTGTTCAAACGTCTGCCAGTTGAGGCTAAATTCCATACTGTCAGGCTTCTCAGCAATTCTTTCTTTGTGAAACCTTAGTTAAATAGCATATTTGTGTGACAGAAGGCTATGAGGGCCTGAGGGTGTTTGGTAAATTTGCGACCGTAACTGCATAAGTGACAGGATGTTTAACTTTTGAAAGTAGATTTCCTGGTTCTTAAACACGCAAGCACTGTGAAGAAGAAATTCCCAATTATTTTTATACTGATCAGCCTGTCGTTGGTAGGCATAATTTTCATCCAGTGGAACTGGATCCTGACAATGGTGGAAAACAAGCACGAGGAGCTTCACCACAAATTGGCAGATGTGACGCAAGATGTGGCTAGGGAACTGATAGCTTACAAAGAGACAGCTGCGCCCATGAAAAACCTGATGTTGAGGCCTGGATTTAACTGGAGGCCTTCTGACCAATTCATGCTTGAATTGATGAAACCCCCTACCATCACACAAAAATTTACCAAGGATGAAATCCAGGATAAACTTCGAAAGGCCTTCAATAATCATAACCTGAAAGACGCCCAATTTGAGTTCTGCATTTTTGCGCAGCCTGGAATATCCACCGAGCTAAATTCTAATCCGAATGAGCTTCGCTCCGCTAATTTTCTTTCAGCATTTATCGACACAGTCCATAATCTCAGAACCATCCTTCCTTTGCTGACGAGTAATAGCGACATTGAAAACAATGAATTTATTGAAACTCTTTCCGTTGTAATTCCTGATTATGAATCGGTGGTCATGAGGCAAATGCGCTGGATGATTCTGGGTGTCATATTTTTCACGCTTGTTATCATTGCAGCCTTCTATGTGACGGTTGCTAATCTGCTTAAGCAGAAAAAACTGAGTGAGATCAAGAATGATTTCATTAACAACATGACACATGAATTTAAGACACCACTTGCTACTATTTCGTTGGCTGTCGACGCCTTAAGAAATGAAAAGGTAATTCAGGACAAGCAAAAATCTGATTACTTCAGCGGGATCATCAAGGAGGAAAACAAAAGAATGAATAAGCAGGTTGAAACGATTCTACAGGCTGCTTTGCTGGAAAAACAGGAATTGCAACTAAACCTGCAACCGATTCACGTGCATGAAATCATACGAGACGTGCTCGAAAATTTTGAGCTGCAGTTACAAGAAATAAAGGCGAAGACAGATGTGCAATTGTTAGCCACGCAAGATCTGCTGGAAGCTGACGAAGTTCATTTCACCAACCTGATTTCGAATTTACTCGACAACGCAATCAAATATTCAAAAGATCAATTGACGATTAAGATCAGTACGGCCAATTCAAACAGGAATCTTATGATCCACATTGAAGACAATGGGATTGGAATGAATAAAGAAACGCAAAAGCGGATATTTGAAAAATTCTATCGGGCGCATACTGGCAATATTCACAATGTGAAGGGCTTCGGCCTGGGGCTAACTTATGTCAAAAGTGTGGTAGATGCGCATCACGGCAGAATTAAAGTAGATAGCATTGTCGGCAAGGGCACGTCATTTATTCTTGAATTTCCTCTCGGAAAGCAAACAGCATAAATTTCGTTTTGCCTGAAACTGGGATCAGGAGGCTAACTGCGAAAAAGCAAACAGCCATCCCCATAACTCAGAAACCGAAAGTCATTGTCGAGCGCATATCCGTAGACTTTTTTCCAGTCTTCACCAATGAATGCGGCAACCAGCAGAAGAAGCGTTGATTGTGGCTGATGAAAATTTGTTACCAAAGTATTTACGATGTTGAATTTGTAACCAGGTGCAATCAGCAATTGTGTTCTGCTGAAAAATTGCTGCATTTTATTTTTATCCATCCATTTCAATAAAGCCAACAAGGAAGATCTGGCGTCAATGGTTCCTGCATTGATGTCATAAGGGTCCCATTGATGAACCTCCAGCTGATGCTCTTCAATTTCCGGATTTTGTTTTATTTTGCATCCCATCCAATAGAGCGACTCCAAAACCCGAAGGGACGTGGTGCCAACAGAAATGATAGAGTTATCCAAATGCAGCAGCAGATTCTGAATGGCAGAGTGGGAGACTTCGATATATTCTCCATGCATATCATGTTGAGCCATCGTTTCTTTTTTTACGGGTTGAAAGGTGCCAGCGCCAACATGTAAAGTGACATATTCAGGCTTGATTTTTTTCTCTTGAAGCGATTGAAAGATCTCAGGCGTGAAATGGAGGCCCGCTGTAGGTGCTGCAACTGAACCATCACGCCTGGCATAAATAGTTTGATATCTTTCAGCATCAGAATTTTGAACTTCCCTTTTTATATAAGGCGGAAGCGGAATAAGACCCGCATGATGCAATAGTTCCAGAAAAGTCAAATCTGGCGGCGTCCATGAGAATTCAATTACGAATGACTGGTCTTTTTTCTGAATATACTTTGCATTCAATTCGATATTTCCGTCGTTGAATGGAATTGTTTTTTGAAGAACCAGGCCCTTTTTCCATTTAGAAGCACCGCCGATCAGGCAATCCCACCAAACACTTCCCTTCTGCATCATTGCCGAAGCGATGTCATGGTATTGATTATCCGGCTCCAGGCAAAATATTTCAATGGTCGCTCCTATCAACTTCTTAAAAAGTATCCTGGCTTCCACCACCTTCGTGTTGTTAAACACAATCAGGCTGTTCGCTGTAAGGTGTGACGCAATGTGGCGATAACTATCTTCGGTTATACGGCCGCGTTGGTAAATGAGCAGGCGGGAAGAATCTCTTTCGGCGAGTGGAAATTTAGCAATCCGGTGCTCGGGTAATTCATAACTGAAGTCGCGGATGCGAAGGTTTTTTGGATCCATAATTATTGCGGCTGACTGCCGCAGTTAATTAACAAACTTAGAGATATCGTTTTAGTTGGACAATCTGGGTCATTAATGCTTCGAACCTCTTTTTGCAACTGGGACGACAAGTTTCAGGCCGCTCCATAATTCACTGACGGCGCAAACTTTAACGTCAACCAGATCATTCTTCAACGCATAATCTCTGATATGGTTTTCGGTAAGATCAGTTGCGATGCCGGAAGATTTCTTATACCATGAAACCCAGATCACTATTGCAGGATTTGCCTTGCAATATTTTTTTAGTGATTCCATATTCTTTATAAATTCTTTTTCAGATGAAGCAAATACATGTATCCAAATCCGGAATTTCCTTGTCCTTCAGCAATTGGCTAGAGAGGTTTGCCTCGACCAGGGAAAAATAATCTGGCGGAGCGTTCACCAGAAGAATTTTCATTCCTTCCTTCAATCCCAATTTTTTAATCAATGGAGTTCTAGAGTAGCCTGCCGGCATTAGTTTTCTTTTGAAGATGATCAAACTAACCTGAAGCTTCGTTTCGAATTTTCACTTTCCGCCTGAAAAATTTTAGCTTTTCCACACTTAATTCACTGCTATTCATATTCAATTCACATTCAGAAAATATCTATTCTATGGCTTCATTCAAGAAACTTCCCGTCCAGCCTATATTTCATAACCAATTGAGTCTGTGGATAAATTAAAATTTTTAAAAATAGTTGGAGAAGTGGGAAAAAGTGTTATTTTGTGTTAATTTTATTAA
>PSRA01000185.1 GCA_003175695.1 Bacteroidota bacterium
GATTAACAGTAACTACATAATTGAAAGGAGTACCTATACACCCATTTGCGGATGGCGTAATAACATAAGTCACATTGATTGCTGCCGTCGTGGTATTGGTTAGCGTTTCAGTAATTGGATTGTCGGTCTGACCAACCACAGCCGCATTACTTATGCCTGCTACAGCAGCGCGGCTCCAGCTAAAAGTAGTTCCAGCCACATTGCTTGCGATGGCGTAATTCTGCGCAACTCCGCTGCAGATTGTTCCGGTAGCTGCACTGCTAACCGTCGGTGAAGGGTTAACTGTAACTACGTAATTGAAGGGAGTACCCGCACAGCCATTTGCTGAAGGCGTAATAACATAAGTCACAGTGACAGCTCCCGACGTGGTATTGGTTAGCGTTTCAGTAATTGGGTTATCGGTCTGACTAACCACAGCGGCATTACTTATCCCTGCTACAGCAGCGCGGCTCCAGCTAAAAGTAGTTCCAGCCACATCGCTTGCGATGGTATAATTCTGAGCAACACCGCTACAGATAGTTCCGTTAGCTCCACTGGTTATTGCGGGAGTAGAATTTATTGTAACGGATGAGGTAGTCGTACTGCAGTTTGTAGCAGCATCGGTAAATGAAAATGTAACTGTTCCCACTGAAATCCCATTAACTACACCCGCGTTAGTCACTGTCGCGATGGCGTTATTGCTGCTGGTCCAGGTGCCACCGCCGGCTGGAGATAATGTGGCAGTGCCCCCCACACAAACAGAAACGGGGGCAGCCACTACTGGCAAAGCGTTTACTGTAACTGCACTGGTAGTATTACTACAGTTTGTTGAACCATCAATAAATGTGAATGTTACTGTTCCTGGTGATACACCTGTGATGACTCCTGCATTGGATACCGTTGCGATGGTATTATCACTACTCGTCCATGTACCTCCACTGGTTGGCGATAAAGTTGCTGTGGAGCCGACGCATACGGATGACGGAGCAGTTACATTTGGAAGTGGATTTATTGTGATTGTGTAGTTGCAGGTTGAAGTATTGCCACAGTTGTCGGTCGCTGTCCATGTAATGGTGTGTGTTCCTACGCTAAAAATTGCTCCAGCTAATGTCGATCCAGAACTGGGATTAACCCCCGCATCAGTTGCAAAAGTGAGGGAAGTGATTGTAGGACATAACGGATCAGGCATCGCAGTAGCATCCCATCCTGCGCCAGAATTGGTATAGTTATTTGCAATAGTGGCACAAACTGTTTGGTTCCCCGGACATGAAATAGTGGGGGCCGTGAGGTTCGAACTCAGACCTGCGTAGAATTGTATCCACGAATAGCTACTGTAGATTGAAGAGGATTTTCCAATTGGGCTCAGTGCACCTATTCCTGCTTGATTCAAAGAAGACTGGGAACGGATTCCGGGGATACTTAGAAAAAAGAAAAATAATAAAGCATAAGAAGTTTTCTTCCACTGATGCAATAAACATCGAACTGCATTCCTGAATACAGATTTAGGGGCATCAATATGTCGTGACCAAAGACACATTCTTGCTTGTAATACCTTTTTTGTTTAGGGTATTTCAAAGGAATGGCGTGGATAGATATCTTAGGATTGGAATGGTAGTATCAGTTGGCACGTGGACCAATATGCGAATTACTTGGAAGTTCTATAAAGGCAACTCTCGCGTAGAACGTTGATCTGGCTTCCAGATTTTTTTCATTTAAGTCGATTTAAAGAGTAAATAAATCGGCTTTACGTAGGTTGGATAGCGTGAAACGTTTTTGATAGTATACAGGGGATTCTAGAGATGGTTCTTTATAGAAGGGAAGGCAATAATATCTCAACAAAATATACATTTTTTCGGCAATATTGCAGCTAATATATTATATGAAGCTAAAATGTTGATTTTTAATAGCTTAATGCTTTGTGTTTTGCAATTTAGAATTCACATTTTCACGACTGCCCAAGCCAAGAATTCGACTTCTCTTCTAAGGGATCCTGCTGCTCGTCCGCTCAAGGATCGTATCTCTTCTTTGGGCATGCACCGAATCAAGCTTCTTGACTTAAGCGAGTGAAATTTTCTAGCCGGAATATGGTAACAGCTTTTGAACAGTAGAAAGCAATTTGTTGGCAGGCCGATTCTAAGATCATTTAAAATACGCAGGAAATGGATGATGCGTATGAGCATCGCCATGAACGATGTTACAATAGATTATATACCGGATGGCAATAAGAACAAAAACCAGTACCTCCTTCATTTCTCACAGAGACCAATTGAATCTAAATGGCAATATTGATAAAGCTGCTTAACCATTTATCATTCCCATTCAGTCTGAATGGGATCATCAAGCGTTCTTCAAAAACTCGAACGTCAGCGGTTAGGCATTCCCGTTCGACTTTTTTCGATTGGCATTTAAATCAAACGAAGGGATCTGTTTTTAGCCAGAAGTTGGCCGGCGCGATCTTCGCAAGTTTTTTCAGGATCTTTATGTGTCCAGCAGCTGTGGCGATATCCAATTTATCCATCGCTTTCAAGATGATGGTCAAAATCGGAAATAAATTTGTAAGATAACTCAAGATTGTAAAATTCCCTTCATTGTTTCATGGGTCTCAAGTGTATGACAAACCTATTTCCTCACTTGATATTTTTGCAACAGTGTCTGCCGTGGCTCAAGCCGCACTTCCATCTGACCGGCAATATGATGGAACCAGCTTAATTCCTTATATAACGGGTGATACAGGATATCCTCATGAAAATATTCTATTGGAGAAGCGGTTATTCGAAAGCGATATGCAAGGGAAATTGGAAGTTATATATCAATGAAAAGAGCAAGAAGAAATTTCTGTTTGATCTCTCAAAAGATATTGAGGAGAAAAATGATTTGTCGATCAAAATGCCAGACAAGATAAATGAACTATCTCAAGAACTTGATAATTGGGAAAAGACCCAAAACGTTAAACCTGCGTGGCTGAGTTCTGCGGATGTGTTGATTGATGTGGATGGGGAAGAATATTATTTTCCAAGTTAATAATGCCCAAAAAAGAGTAATCCCAAAAAATACCTGGCTGCTTTTCCACGCTTGCAACTACAACTATTATCTTATAAACCTTTTGAAGTTTATAAGGGAACAAATCTTAACCTCATACCTCTCATTTCGGGCGATGTTAAGAAGGTTTATGTGTTAACAGGCCCGACAGAAAATGGGTTGTCATATTCGGCAATGACTATCTAATGACGTTTGATCAGAAAAACCAAATTATAGAAAAAAGAGGCTTCACAAGAATATAATTTCCATAAAGTATGGTGATAAGTTGAAGATAGCATTAAGGTTTTTGGAACCATGAAAACTGGGGATTTTATAACTGCGACCGACATTTGCAGACTTATGCTATATGAAAAATTTGCTGGATGGCAGCAGCACATTATAATTTCAAAAAATTACGTTTCGATTTGGGAATGCAATCTGAACCGATTGGTATTAATGACATTGAAGGCGTGGAAAAATATTGGTAAGGACCAAGAAAAGAAGAGTAAAAAAAATAGGGATTAACAATTTATATCGCAAGTATAGGAAACAGAATTTTGCGATAATACCCGCAATGCCTATCTGGTTTTTTTAACCGCAGAAGGCGTGGAAGTCACGGAGAAGCACGGCTTGTCTATGATAAGCAAGCCGTGCTTCGCCGTGCCCTTTGTGTGCCTCTGTGGTTAAAAAAGTGACTCCGAATGTCGCGCATTGAGTACTTACTGTCAGCTTATCTGTTTAGCAAAAAATGCAACTATAAAAAACTGTTTTAGTAAAAAGAGTCTAATTTTTAGATAGGCAAGTAAATATTGCAACTTTTCACGGTTTCGAATAGGATTACCTCAGTGTTTATGCGATCTCTGCTTTAAATGAAATTTGGAAACGGGAAATCAATTAACAATCTCCTGATCCCGGACTTAAATTCGAATAAGCTTATAAGTCTTTTCTGATCTAGCGTTTGAAATCCCCGAGTTTTATTCACTTTCAAACAATTATTATGAAAAAGTATTTTAACCTTTTCCTGTTGGGATGTTTCGTCATGATCAGTTCATGTCGAAAACAAGACCTTAACCTGCGGTCGGGCCTCAAAAATGGCCAACATTTAAAAATTGCCATTGTATCAGACATCCATTACATGGATCCATCTCTGTTAAAGAATAATGCTGCTGCTGGGGCTGCATTCCAGGCATACATTGCGGCAGATCCCAAATTAATCCAGTACAGTGATCCAATATTTAGGGAATGCATGACCCAGATCAAAGCTGAAAAACCCGATATCCTCCTCATTCCCGGTGACCTTACTAAAGATGGTGAAAAAGTTAGTCATCAATCGATGAGTAGGCTATTGAAGGAATTGGCGGAAGAACACATCAAAATATTCGTCGTGCCAGGCAATCATGATGTGAATAATCCGGAATCGGCACAATATGACGGTGACAATGCGACTTTTGCTCCGACCATTACTCCGCAGGAATTCAGTTCCTTTTACTCTGCTTATGGTTATGATCATGCGGTCTCGAGAGACCCTAATTCTCTTAGTTATGTAAGTGAGATAACTCCCGGCTTATGGATACTCGGCATCGATGACTGCGAATACGAGGACAATGCAAAAATTGCCATCGTTGCCGGTAGAATCAAACCGCAAACTCAAGAATGGGCCCTCCATTGGATTGGGGAGGCAAAAAAACGAAACGTTGAAATATTTGGCATGATGCACCATGGCATTCTGGAACATTATACGGGCCAAAATCAATTGGATCCAGGCTATGTCACTGATGACTATCAAAATATCTCGAGCAAATTCATGTCTGCAGGTCTTAAAGTGATGTTTACTGGTCATTACCACGCAAACGATATTACAAGCAAGGATGAAGGAGGAAATACTCTATATGACATAGAAACTGGATCAATGGTGACCGCTCCTATTCCTTACCGAATTGTCAATATACAGGACAATACACTTGATATTACTACCAAATACATCACAACTATTTCTGCTCAACTGCCAGGAGGACTCGATATTCAGTCATATTCAAAAGTCTTTTTATCGAATTTGCTTGACAACTATTTTGGATATTTTCTTGCAAGTCCGCCTTACTCGCTTCCTAACCCACTGATCCAGACAGGAAGCCCCTTGTTGAGGAATGGAATCATGGCGCATTTTGCAGGAGACGAGCATATTACTCCAGATGAACAGGCTAAGGATGATGCTTATGGTGCGCTGGTACCTCCGTTAGGATTTGCGCTCAATTCTCTCTGGACAGACTTGCCTCCGGCAGATAATCAACTTCAAATAAAACTACCGGATTAGTCAGAAATTCTTTCAAAACAGAAGTTTGACCACAAAGAAGCATGGAGGCTCGCTTATGATAAGCAGGCCTCCGCGCCTCTCTGTGATCCTCCGTGGTTGAAAAAAAGATCTAATAAGTAGTTCCTACATATCCCTATGACAATGCTATAGCAGAAAGAGTCAATGGAATATTAAAAGATGAATTTGGCCTTGATGGAGTGTTTAAACACAGACAACAACTAGATCTTCAAGTGACTCAATCCATATCCAGCTATAACTACAAAAGACCACATCAAAGTAATGGCTTATTAACTCCATACCAAATGCATCAACAAGACCAATTGAAACCGAAGGCCTGGCACAAAAAATCCGCAAGAACTTTGAAGGGTTCTTGCGGATTTTTACCCTCGCCTCCACATTAATTAATCAGTCAACCTTTTTTAGGACTTGTCAGATAAATGGCGCTAAGAAGCCGCACCGTGGCGGGGATCTTTTATAGTAATGTAAAATAAACTGTGTCAAAAATTCTGGGCGCCATTCCTCTGGCTATTTATTTGGATGAGAAAGGAAAAATTTTTCATCAGTTCTCCTGAAGTTGCCAAAAATAAGAGTTGTGTCTTTGGATTTGATGTACATTCAGGAACCTGCGTTTATTTCAAAAGAAAAAAGCTGATTCTTTTGCTCCAATTCGCCTTTGACAATGCATGATAAAACGTCAAATGATAAGTCCCATTCCGTGTCTTCGATTGGTTTGGAATGCTTAATTATTTGCTGTAAGTCGTTTTTTGTGATTCGCCAATTTTTACATTGCGTCGTATCCGGAAGTGAAGTTTGGCTTGTCAATCCCCTTCTAAATGTAAGAATTCTAAATGGTTGATTCGTGTCAAACAATATGCGCTTTCGGCTATTACCAATTGAAAGTGATATCAGCCAATAACAGCAGAGAGGAAATAACAATTTTAAATGGGGTGTCATGAGAAATTGCACGCAACATATTAATGTACGCAGGATTTCGCAGACAGCATAACGATTCCCCGACCCTGAAGATTTGACATCACCAGTTCGGTTGGCGCATCAGTTGCCGGCCGAAAAATGAGACAAATCGGCCTATTAATCAGCCTACTGTCTAAAAACAAAAACGCCTGAAAGCCTTATGTGGACTGCATTTCAAGCGTTTTATTCGTGATCCCGCTGGGACTCGAACCCAGGACCCCTACATTAAAAGTGTAATGCTCTACCAACTGAGCTACGGA
>PSRA01000101.1 GCA_003175695.1 Bacteroidota bacterium
GAAATTTTACTCCACTGTGTTTTGCCGTGCTGCAACTGAAGGTGGTTTTTAAGCATCAAATTTTCGGCCGAATTCAATTCTGGATCATTGTCAAGAAGTCGAGTAGCCATTTTCGACGCAAGTTCGAGTAATTCCCGATCCTGGACAATATTAGCTAATTTAAAATCAAGTATACCACTTTGGCGAGTGCCCGCTATATCGCCGGGTCCGCGCAAGGCTAGATCTTTTTCGGCTATTTTAAAACCGTCGGTCGTTTCGCACATTATTTGTAAACGTTCCTTCGCTTCGTTATTGAGTTTGGGGTTTGTTAATAATATGCAAAAGCTCTTTTCCCTTCCTCTGCCCACCCGTCCCCGTAATTGATGCAATTGGGAAAGACCGAATTTTTCTGCGCTCTCGATTACCATGACCGTTGCGTTGGGAACATTCACGCCTACTTCGATAACGGTCGTAGCGACCATGATCTGAGTGTCATTTTTGACAAAACGTTGCATGTTCGCATCTCTCACTTCATTTGTCTGCCTCCCATGTACCATACTGATCCAAAACTTTGGTTCAGGAAAAAATGCTTTCACATTTTCGTAGCCCTTCATCAAATTTTCGTAATCCAGTTTTTCCGATTCTTCTATTAGTGGAAATATTATGTATGCTTGTCTTCCTTTCCGGATCTCTGAACGGATAAAATCCATCACTTTGGGCCTCACAAATTCATAACGATGCTGCGTAACCACAGGTTGCCTTCCAGGAGGTAGTTCATTCATTATACTGTAGTCCAAATCACCATACGCAGTCATTGCCAAAGTGCGGGGAATGGGCGTAGCAGTCATAACCAACACATGAGGAGGCATAGCAGATTTACTCCATAATTTGGCGCGTTGTGCCACACCAAAACGATGTTGCTCATCCACAATTGCTAAACCGAGACTACTGAATTGCACTTTATCTTCGATAATGGCATGAGTTCCTATCAGGATTTCAAGCGTTCCGCTAGCCAATTGCTCCAAAATTCTTTTTCTTTCCTTTGATTTTGTAGAACCTGTAAGCAATTCTATTCGAACAGGTAAATCTTTGAGCAGAGAAAAGAAATGTTCAAAATGTTGACGAGCCAAAATTTCCGTGGGAGACAGCAGGCAACTTTGAAATCCGTTGTCTGCTGCCAAAAGCATAGTGAGCAACGCAACGATTGTTTTTCCACTCCCCACATCACCTTGCAACAACCTGTTCATTTGCTTCCCACTCGCGGTGTCTTTCCTGATCTCTTTCATCACACGCTTTTGCGCGCCCGTCAATTCAAAAGGTAAATGTGATGAATAAAAAGAATTGAAGAGAGAACCTACCAGGCTGAAAGAAACCGATTTTGAATAACGATGTCTTTGAGACTTGATCATCCCCATGCGAAGTTGGGCGATAAATAACTCTTCATACTTCAGTCGATGCAATGCCTGGTTGAAATGCGCCGACGCTTCGGGGAAATGAATATTACAAAATGCGCGATAACGGGACACTAATTTGAGTTGACGAATCATTTCCCCGGGCAATATTTCCGGGATATCCTTCTCCGTTAGCAACATAAAAAGTTGCTTTGTAAGCTTGCCTATCTGTCTTCCTCCCAAGCCCCTTGCCTTCAGTTTCTCTGTGCTTGGATACACCGGCTCCAGGATAAATTTTTCGTCGGCTTTCGCCGGATGGAATAATTCAATTTCCGGGTGAGTGATCTGGGGCTGTCCCTGGTAATAGCTCACTTTGCCATAGACAAGATATGACTGCTGTGTTTCCAGCATCTTTTGAATCCAGCTAACGCCCTGGAACCAGACTAGTTCAAGCGAGCCGGATTCATCCTGGATTTCCGCCACCAATCTTCGGCCTCTTCTTTCGCCGATCTGGGCGACAGATTTTAATTTCCCGGCAATTTGGATATAATCAGTATCGACCGATATGTCTGATATCCGGTTAATTTTTGTCTTGTCCACATGACGATAAGGAAAATGATGAAGCAGGTCGCCAAAATTGAAGATGTTCAACTCTTTTTTCAGAAGTTCTCCCCGCTGGGGTCCAACTCCTTTTAGGTATTCAATAGGAGTCGATAATATATCTGCTGTAGGCCTTATTTTGATTTGTTTGAAACAAAAATAGTATAAATGAGCTACTAAATTTTATCCCTGAAATCCGGCATGAAAAAGCCCTTTTTGGGTACTGGGTTAAGCAAAAATTAATCTTATAATATCTTGTATTTTAGCATTTTGCGTTGTATCTTGGGCGCTACTTATTCAATGGAATGAAATATTATATCAAACTCCTTAGACCCAAGGACTGGGCAAAGAATCTGTTTTTGTTTGTACCTGCCTTTTTTGCCGGAAGTGTTTTCTCCTTTTCCAAAATTGGTCCTCTTCTGGAAGCTTTTTTTGCTTTTTGTTTTTATGCCAGCAGCATCTACATAATTAATGATTACCGGGATATCGAAGATGACAGAAAGCATCCGGAGAAATCCAAAAGACCGTTAGCCGCAGGCAAGGTCAGCAAGAAAGCCGCCATGTTCATTTGCATAGCGCTGGTTATACTCGGTACATTCCTGGCATACCTGGCCGATCATAGTTTCCAGTTTCTTTTTGTCCTTGAGATTTATTTCTTCATGAACCTGGCTTACTGTTTTGGCTTGAAGAATATTTCGATCCTAGATATTTTGATTCTCGCAGCAGGTTTTGTTCTTCGTGTCAAAGCGGGAGCCATTGTTGCAGAAGTTGATAGCTCCGAATGGCTGATCATCATGACTTTCCTTCTTTCTCTGTTTATGGCCATCGCCAAAAGACGAGACGATATGCTGCTCAAGCTTTCAACCGGAACAGATATGCGAAAATCTATCAAGGGATATAACCTCGATTTTCTCAACACGATGCTTGGCCTGTTTAGTGCTATATTGGTTGTGGCTTACATTAATTACACGGTTTCAGGATCAACAATTGCCAGGCTGGGCACTTACAGGTTATACTATTCGAGTCTTTTTGTAATAGCCGGTGTCATGCGTTATCTCCAGATAACGTTTGTGAAAAAAGAGTCCGGGTCTCCAACAGAAATCCTTTATAAAGACCGCTTCATTCAGATAACGATTGTCTTGTGGGTTTTGAGTATTTATACAATTCTATATTTAAGAGACGTAACAATATTTAAGAAATGAAAAAGCGTATAGCGAACTGGGGTAATTACCCCACCATTGAAAGCTATGAGCAGAAATTTTCCTTCACCGGCGAATTGGAAGAATTAATCGACAAGAATCACCACTTTATTGCCCGCGGCAATGGACGCTGTTATGGAGATGCATCTCTTGCATCGACCACTATCTCCACCGTACAGTATAACAAGATTCTCAGCTTCGACACAGAAAAGGGAATTTTTGAATGTCAAAGTGGCCTTACCCTGGATAGTATTCTCGAAGTTATAGTTCCCAAAGGATGGTTTCTTCCCGTCACCCCGGGCACTAAATTTATTACTATTGGCGGAGCGGTTGCCAGCGACGTGCACGGCAAGAATCACCATGTGGATGGTTCATTTTCGAATAATATCATTGACATGGATATCATGCTCTCCTCCGGGAAGCTTATAACATGTTCCCCCGAAGTCCATCCTGATCTCTTCGAAGCAACCTGTGGCGGCATGGGTCTAACAGGCATCATCACTCGCGTAAAATTTAAACTGAAAAAAATAGAGACTTCTTTTATCAGGCAAAAACAAATCAAGGCGGAGAACCTGGAAGAGATTATCAGGCTTTTTGAGGAATATAACCACTATACTTATTCAGTCGCCTGGATTGACTGCCTGAAAAAAGGAAGGAATTTTGGAAGAAGCATTCTTATGCTGGGCGAACATGCCAGCCTGGTGGAATTAAGTCAAACGCAGAAAAATGCTCCATTGCAATTGCCCAAAAAGAAACAAATTGTATTTCCTTTCAATTTACCATCCTGGGTTCTCAATGCTTTTACTGTAAAGGCGTTTAATTTTCTTTTTTATTTAAAGAATTTAAAAAAGGAAATCAACAATGTTGTCAGCTATGAGCCTTTTTTTTATCCCTTGGATGCAATTCTGCATTGGAATCGGGGATATGGTAAGAACGGGTTTGTTCAATACCAATTCGTTTTACCGCTGGCTGCAAAACAGGGCCTGATTGAAATTTTGCAGAGGATCAGCGATAAGGGACTAGGATCTTTTCTCGCGGTTCTTAAGGTATTCGGGAAACAGGAAAGTATCATTTCATTTCCCAAAGAAGGATATACCCTTGCCTTAGACTTTCCCGTGAAAAAAGGCCTGATGGAATTCCTGGACGAGCTCGATGAAGTAGTACTGAAGCATGGAGGTAGAATCTACATGTCTAAAGATGCCCGCATGAAGGCTAAGGTCCTGGAGCAGGGATATCCTGACCTCGAAAAGTTTAAAACAATTGTCAAAAAATACAACCCGGATGGCAGGATTCATTCCATTCAGTCCGACCGGCTATTCTTAACCTCGAATTAATTTTTCAACCACATGCCCAGCATTCTTATTTTGGGTGCAACGTCAGATATGGCGCTCGCAATCGCAAGAAAATTTGCAGAAAACAAATACGATGTTCAATTGGCCGCGAGGAAAACGGAGCCATTGAAGCCTACACAGTCGGATATCACAATCCGCTATGCTGTCTATTGTACCCTGCATACATTCGACGCCCTGCAATTCAATTCGCATGAATCTTTTTTTGAAGGACTAAATCCGAAACCCGACGTTACGGTTTGTGTTTTCGGTGTGATGGATGATGAAGGCAAAGCTTTCGATGACTGGTCAGTTACCCAGCGCATGATCGACACGAACTATACAGGTGCTGTATCCATTTTGACAACTATTGCTAAATACTACAAGTCCCAAAAAAGAGGAACTATTGTGGGAATTAGTTCGGTAGCCGGCGAAAGAGGGCGTCAAAGCAAACTGATTTATGGCAGCGCAAAAGCTGCTTTCACGGCATATTTATCCGGGCTTCGGAACAAACTCTTCAAAGATGGCGTGCACGTCGTAACAGTCAAACCGGGCTTTGTTTATACCAAGATGACTGAGAATATTGAACTGCCCAAGCCACTGACGGCTCAACCTGCTGAAGTGGGCGCCGCCATTTATTCGGCCGTTCAAAAAAAGAAGAACGTTATCTATGTAAAATGGTTCTGGCGGTATATTATGTTAATCATTAAGTCCGTTCCGGAATTTCAATTTAAAAAAATGAACCTTTGAAAAGGCGAATCGCATTTCTGGATTTTGATGGAACGATCACGACGCGGGATACTCTGCTTGAAATCATCAAATACCAAAAAGGTGTTTTCCGGTTTTATCTTGGTTTCCTGCTATGTTCTCCGGTTCTGGTTGCGCTCAAATTAAAACTAATCTCCAATCAAACGGCGAAAGAAGTTGTGCTCCGGTATTTTTTTCGCAATGAATCATTGACGGAATTTCAACAGAAATGTGATTCATTTGCGGGCACAGAATTAAAAAAACTGATCAGGCCCAAAGCACTTATAGAAATAAATAGATTAAGATCGATCGGCGCAGACATTGTGATCGTATCTGCTTCCGCTTCCAATTGGATCAGGCCATGGAGCGATCCGTTGGAGATTTACCTGATCACTACCGTCCTGGAAAACAGGAATGGATTGCTGACAGGCAGGATCGAAGGAAAGAACTGTCATGGCAAGGAAAAAGTTTCCAGGATTCGGTCTCAATTCGATCTTGCCAGTTATGATGAAATCTATTGTTATGGAGATTCCCGGGGAGACAAACCCATGCTGTCTCTCGCAACTACAGCTTTCTACAAGCCTTTTAGATAAATCAACATTAAGCCCGTTACCGGTAATCAATATCCGAATTTACTTTGTAAATGATTTGGGCGTATGCAAAAATTCTTTCCTGTTCTTCTTTATTTTGAGAAGTGCTTTGACCATGGAAAGCATCATGACTGGAACGTGAAGCAATGCCTTGAAAGTTTCCCGGGAATAATAAATTGAAGGAATGGAGATTAGCAGGGTCATTCCATACAAGAAAATGGAGGCAAGCCACCACCCCGGTCCCGGGTAGAGGATGCGAACGGATAATATCAGCTGAATCAACAACAAAATAAATACGATGGTGTAGAGAAGAAGAAAAAGGATACGCGGAAGCAATAAATTTTGGAAAAATTTATTGAAATAAAGCGCAGTCTTCGGCGCCTTGTTCATATCGCTGTGAAAAAATCTTTTGACATGATTTACTTGTGCTTCCAGCCAGCGGACGCGCTGCTTCTCAAAGACCTCTGTACTTGAAACCTTCTCATCATATACCAAGGCATCATTGATGAATTCCATTTTTATTTTTCTTTTCATCAACTCCAGATCGATTTCGCGATCTTCTCCAGGATTATTTAAAATTTCTTCACTTGAAAAAATTTCCTTGATTAACTCAAAATCAAATGCCATACCTGACCCGATGGGTGCAGCAGATAACCCGAGATTAGCAGGGCCTCTTCTGAATAGGTTGATATTGATCTCCTCGCTGATTGCATCGAGGAGTGCAACGGTGGTATGTTTGTTTTTAGCTGTACGGTGGCATTGGACTGCCTTGTAACCATTGTGAAAAGCATCATTTACTTTTTCTAGACATCCATCTGCCATGATGTTGTCGGCATCAAGGATCATAACGATATCGAATGACCGATCCGAAAGTTCTTCAAGTGCTCTATTGATGGAGCGTGATTTCATTCTCTCGCTGACCTCGAGAGTTTCGACAGGAATTTGTCTTAAGGTTTGAATTGTATCTGGCTGCAAATCGTCGGCGACTACCATGATTGAGAAAAATTCTTGCGGGTAATCATGTCTGGCCGCTTTTTGAGCAGTATCGGGTATAATATGATCTTCTTTATAAGTCGGGACAATGACAGCTATCTTCTTCTTTACCGGGTTAACAGTGAATTGTTCGCCTTTGACAATTGTTCCTCCCAGGGCTAAAATGAACAGATAACAGGTAGAAATGAAAACATAAAGGAAGATCAGGAGAGAAAATAGGATTAAGATGGAATGGAACATTTTATTTCACCTGGATTTTGTCGCAATATTATCGGAATAAATTAAATCGGTGAAGTACTCGGTGACCGAAGATTCCACCATACAGCTTTCAAAAATAATTGTAAATGCTCAAATTGACCCTTTAGTAAATATTTGAAAATGGCTTTGGGAACTGTAAAAAAAATGAAGAAAAGGTAAAATACCAGTCTTTGAAAGAGATTTCCATTGCGTCGCATGAACAGGATCCTGTTGCGGGTATGATAATACACTTTCATCGGATTTTGCTTTCCTACCGACATCGATTCTTTATGGTAAATGGTTGCATCGGCCGTGTACCAAATGGTATACCCTGCTTTTCGAATTCTCATCGACCAGTCCCATTCTTCATAATAAAGAAAAAAAGTTTCAGGGAACATGCCCACTTTCTCAATGACTTCTTTCTTGACCATCATTGCGCAACCATGTGCGCCGAAGGTTGGTTTTGATTTGTCATATTGGCCAAGATCTTCTTGGTGGTCGCCGATTGTCGAAGTCCTTCCGGTGTAAACATTCATCGGCGTGAATCCCGCATATTGAATAATGTGAGGGTTAGAATAATATTTTATTTTCGGACAAGTGACTCCGATATAAGGGTCCTTGGTAAAAGGAGCTAGAAGTCGTGTGATCAAATCAGGTGTGACTTCCGTATCATTATTCACTATAAAAATATAATCACCTTTAGCCTGCCGCATCCCCCAATTATTACCACCTGCAAAACCCAGGTTTGTCTTGCTATGCAAAATCCTTGTATTGTGATAATCTGCTGCTTGAAAAACGGTGGCAGGATCCGTCATTGAGGCCATGTCACAAACAAGGATTTCGTAATTCCCGTACTCGAGTTTTTTTGTTGACTCCAAAAATTCTTTTGTAACCTGGGGCTGGTTGTAGTTCAAGGTAATAATAGAAACAAATGGCTCAGTTTCCATTACCATAGATATTCTTCTTGCTTTTAACTGGGATTGCAAACAGCGTAAATATAGGACTTAAAATTTATACGCTTGACTTCTGCAAAAGTGCTGAAGGAGTGTTTGCCATGATCCACAGGTCGTAGACGAAGCTGTTCTTGTTAGCATAGTCAATGTCGAGATTGATTCTTTCTTCGACTGACATATCCTTCCTGCCTCTTTTCTTAATCTGCCACAATCCTGTCATGCCCGCGGGCGCCAAAAAGCGCTGAGCGCATTCGTCGGTTGTGAGTGTCGCAGCTTCATAAAGTGGCAGTGGGCGATTACCTACAAGTGACATGTCACCGAGCAACACATTAATCAATTGTGGAAGTTCATCCAGGCTGGTGTTGCGGAGGAATGCGCCAACTTTAGTGACTCTAGGATCATTGTCCAACTTAAAGAAAGCAGGGCCTTCGGTAAGTTTGGCATTATATTGATTCAGGTGAGAGAATTCATTGATTCGTTTATCAGCACCAACGAACATGGTCCGGAATTTATAAAAATCAAAAATGCGGTAGCCTCTTCCTGCTCTTTTAGCGATATAAAAGACAGGTCCTTTGGATTCAATATTGATGGCTATCGCAATCAAAAGGAAAAGCGGGCTGAGAACCAGCAAGGCGATTGCCGAAATAATGATGTCAAAACTCCTTTTAAGGGTAAACGGAATGGCAAGTCTTGAGAGTCTATTCTGCGCTTCCACTTTTTGGCGAATATCGACTGCCTTTGCTTTCACTTTTTTCAGGAATTGTATTTTGACCTGGAGTTTATTTTCCGCAGTTTCTTCGAGGAAAATAATTTCGTCAGCCAATTGATGTTTCCTGTAAAGATTCAATTCCATTTCGCAAAGATTGCTTGCATCCAAGACAAATGGAATAGCTGAAAGCGCATAGTGGTTGTTAATGAAATAGCAGAAATTTCTGACTTCAGCAAATTCAAATTGCGATTCGCAGAAAATGATTTCTGGGATGGTATTTTTTTCCTGGAGAAGACTACGCCTCAATTCAGATTTAGCATTTTCAATATTTTCTGAAGCGTAACCGCGCTTGAAAATCTTGACTAATTTTTCAATATTAGATGCGTTTTTGCCGATATAATAAAATCCACTTTTGACATACGCTACGTTATCTTTTTCTTCTTTGGATTTTATGGTATATCGAACAAATTGTCTCGTCTTTTCGGTTGCTCTGGGTAAGAAAGTAAATTCCATAATAGGCCTAGGTTTAATGTTTCATAAATACATGGCGATTAGATTAATAAGCTTTCATTGGGTAATGTTTATCTATCGCGCTGTTTTCGATCAGCTCATTTATAGATGATACCAGGTCAACAGGGTTGAATGGTTTCATAAAATATTTTAAGACACCATATTCAAGACATTTGGCATCAGTTTCCTCCTTACTTAATCCAGACAAAGCAACCACAGGGATCGAATTGTAAATTCCGCTTGAGGATAACTGTTGTACCAATTCCCAATTTTCCATATCTGGAAGTTGAGGGTCTGCTATGATTAGATCAGGAAAGTTCCTTTTGGAAAGCCAATACATGGCCGAACAACCATCCGGAACAGTGATTACATTGTAAGCCTTTCCAAGAACTGTTTGCAACAAGAAACGAATTGCCTTGCTATCATCTACTGCTAAAATTTGCTTTTTCATGGGCAGAAACACATTAAGAATTAAAAAGTCCATTTCTCAGTAGGATGCAAATTGGAAGCGTATGTCTAACAACAGATATTGGCTACGCCAGGGTCTGCCTGGGGGAATATGGCCAAACAAATAAATAGGAAATTAGAAAGTTATTCAGGTATTGGGGGAATTTCAAGGATGGATGGCTTTTATACAAGCCGTCGTTATTCTCTATATTATCTGAGTTTCAGAGGAATTGAACCAGAGAATGCGAAATTATACGATAAAAGTAGGGAAAAAATCCTATATAACAAATATACTCAATCTTTTTTTATTCCCTGCAAATATGTACAATTTACTAATGCATTCAAATACCCATTTGATGGTATTTTACATCATCCTTTCTCTAGCTGCTTTCTCCCACACCACTGTTTGCTTTTTTCTGATGAATCGGAAAAAACCAAAAAACACTGATGCGTTCATAAATATAAAGTAATAGGGCAAATAGAGGGCCTTGATACGAATGTTCCTGTTTGCCAACACCCACCCTATTAATCCGACGAAATAAGACAGTATTTGGAAAACAAAAAATACGCCATAAAAAAAAGATTTTTCCTGAAACAGAATTAGTGCGTTTGAAATCAATAGTATAACTAAACCCAGCGGGCAAAGTGTCCACCGCAAAATGCGGTGAGAAATAAAAAGGAACGATAATAAGGGGTATTTAAAGATGTTGAATAAGTTCTTCAAAATGACCATTGCCTGAAATGCGCCAGCACTAATCCGAATTTTTCTTTTTTCTTCTTCTTTCATGGATGCGCTTGATGTCTCAATCGCATAAGCCCGGGGTTCATAGCGTATTACGTAACCGCGCATGCAAATTTTTAACGACAAAACGAAATCTTCAATAATCAGATTTTCACCTGCGTTTTCAAATAGCTTTGTTCTGATGGAAAATAATTCCCCGGCTGCTCCCACAACAGAATACAGCGCGGAGTCCATTTTTTTCAAAAACGATTCATATTTCCAATATAATCCCTCACCTACGCCAGCGGCCTGGGCATCAGCCGTAGTGATAATTTTCTTCTCTCCGGCGACACCTCCCACTTTTGGATCACGATAGTGCTTTACCATTTCCCTTACGCAGGACTCATTTAATAATGTATTCGCGTCTGAAAAAATCACGTAATCACTTGTAACGAATTGCATTGCGCGACTCATGGCCGCCATTTTCCCTCTTCGCTCCTGTTGGTGTAGCAAAATAACCCCATCCTGTTGCCTTACAATAGATGGTGTTTGATCCGTAGATCCGTCTGTTATGAAAATAATCTCCAGGTTAGACTTGGGATAATCCAGCTTAAGGGTGTTCTGCATCTTTCTTTCAATGAAATCTTCTTCATTGAAAGCAGAAACCACCAGACTCACTGCTGGCTCAAACGGTGTAGGCTGTGAGAGGTGCCGCTTTTTGCGAAACGCTCTTTTGACCATAACTAAAAAGGTAGTTATGATACCGTATCCGACATAACTATATAATATTGTAATAAGACTAAACCAGAAGAGTATTTTTAGGACGTTCATGCGGTCTCGGCACTAGATTTGATTTATAGATAAGGATTCGAGGACTTGGATTATATGTAATTGAATATCAGCTATTTATTTCTATGGCGGAAAGCAGTACGCGTAAAAGATAGTTGGTTCGAAATATTTTAGTTTTTAAAAATTATTGCTATTTTTGAACCGATCTGAAAACTGCGCATTCGCCCGTAAAAATGCGCCAAATAAAGCATAATTCTTTAAAATTCGTAGCGTTGCGCTAAACTATTATGTTTTATTTTTTTCCATTTTGCCCTTCAGTGCTACCTCTCCAATATTCCAGGGTTTTCCGGCTGAAATTTTAATATCCTCCAAGAAATTACCATGCATTACCGATTTTTAAATTGAAACCATAAAAGACGCTCCAATGGATCTTATTTATCTCGTCAAGGTATTAGTTCGCAGAAAATGGACGATTCTTTTCTGCACTATTCTTGGGATTGCAGGAGGATTGACATTCCGCTTTTTCATGCGCAAGGAATATGTCTCCAATGCACAATATTCCACGGGATTTTCCCAAACTCAAAAAGTAAGTCTACAATTAAACGAAATATTTGACGTCAACCAAATCGATTTCCGCTTAAATAATGTGATTGAAACTTTTAAGTCCCCCGTAGTTCTAGGCATGGTGGCCTATGATTTATTATTACATGACCTGGAGTCAACACATCCCTTCAGAACTCTTTCAGAAAAAGACAAAAAAGATTCTACGTATATGAAAGCAGATTTTGGAAGGGCCAAAGAAATTCTGCGCGATAAATTAAGCAGCCAAAAACTCCTGAGTACTTACGATCCCGAACAAAAAAAGGTCTGGGATCTGCTGAACCTATATAATTACGATGAATTCAGCATTCTGAAAAAGCTTACCATAGAAAGGGTTCCCAAAACTGATTATCTCAACATTTCATTTAGCTCCGAAAATCCGGAGTTATCAGCATATGTCGTTAATGTAATTGGAATAAAATTCAAGGAATTTTATAACATGCTTACATCCACGACTACAAAACAATCCATATATAAATTGGATAGCCTTCAACAGAGTAAGAGAAGGGAGGTAGATGAATTAAGAAATAAGCTGCAAGCTTACCGTGCAAAAATTGGAACACCTAACCCTGGCGATGCAGCTACTGCAGCGATGGGAGGCTACCAGGAATTGTCATCTTCACTCACACAACAGCAGGCATTATTGAATGACTACAAACAAAAATTGAGTTCGGTCATTGAGCAACTTGCTTCGATGAATTCGACCGTCATTCAGCAGCCAACTGGTAACAATGGCGATGAAGTTTTATTACTCAGAAAAGCCAATGAACAATTAACCGCTCAATTGGCTCAAAAAGGTGGCAACGATGTTGAAATTCAGAATAAGATCAATGCTAACTTAAACAGAATCGTTCAGCTCACATCGGGAAATAATTCTACCGCCAATGTCGCCAAAGCGGCTGAGAAAAAGGACGACCTAATTAAAAAGAAACTTGAACTCGAAGCTGATATAGCCTCCACGAGTGAAAATATTGAAATGTATAAAAAAAGAGTGGAGGATTTCCGCAAAATCGCGTTCTCAGGCGGTGGAGAAGAAGTAGTGGCAAGGGCTTATGAAAACGATCTGGAAACTGCGCAGAAGGATTTGGAAAAATATAATAGCAGCTTGTTTGCCTCGCAGGATATAGATGTGGCGCCTGATTTCAACTTTAAACAGATTATCCTGGGTCAGCCTGCCATTCGCCCTGAACCAACACATGGATTACTCATAACAGCGATTTCAGGACTTACCATGTTCTTTCTCTCCTGCCTATTCATCATCATCCTAGAATTGCTGGACAATTCTTTAAGAACACCGACAATTTTTCAAAAGGAAACGAAACTCGATGTATTGACCGTTCTGGGTAAAATCGACCTTCAAAGAAAATCTTTAAAGGATTATTTTGATTTTGATTCGAAAAGTGATCGGGGTTATGCATCCACACTTTTCATTGAAAATTTAAGAAAGCTCAGGTATGAAATAGAAACCAGTGGAAAGAAAATCATTCTCGTTACCAGTCCCAAGACAAGAGAAGGAAAGAGCACAGTGGTAGAGTCTCTCGGTTACACGCTAAGCATGAGTAAGAAGAAAGTGCTATTAATCGATGCCAACTTTTCAAATAATACTTTGACAAGAGAATTTGCCGCCAAACCTACTCTTGAATCATTCAGCCTGAACGGGCACGAAAATGGAATGGACAAGGTGTGGGGAATTACTACACTGACTAGTGTTACTAATATGGACATTATCGGTTGTGACGAAGGAAATTATACACCTTCTGAAATATTGCAGAAGAATAATTTGCTTTCCAACCTCGATAAGGTGATCCACCATTATGATTTTATTTTCCTGGAAGGCGCTGCGCTGAACATGCATGCCGACAGTAAAGAACTTGCCGAATATGTGGAAGGCATTGTGGCTGTTTTCTCGGCCAGAAATACCGTGGGCGAAATTGATAAGGATTCTATTCAATTTTTGAAAAGCAATCACGAGAAATTCATCGGCGTGGTTCTGAATAATGTAGATGAGCAGAACCTTAACGTTTAGGCCGGTATAAAATTGCTGTTGCGAACTTGAAATCATTCCGGAATTTCCAGGACTTTTCTGCTTACCATACGAACTGCAGGTTGCCATTAATGAAATAAATTAAATGAGCGGATTCATTCGCTGATGGGGCGGATTGCGATATGTGATTGAATAAAAGCTTACCCGATGGAACACAGATTTATCAAAAATAGAGACATTGTGTTATTCAGTTTCCAGGCGTGGGAATCGGATATAGCTTTTAATTTTAAGGATATGGCCTACGAGCTGGCCCGGCACAACAGAGTCTTATTTGTGAACCGCGCGCTCGACCGGAATTCCATCTTAAAAAATGCATTTGATAACAAACCCAGGCAACGACGCCCCCCGGGTAAAGGTTACCGGCATCTGCAACAGATACAAGAAGAATTTTGGTTACTTAACCCCCGCTCCGTTTTGGAATCGATTAATTGGTCGCCTTCACAGCGGTTGTTTGATTACTTCAACAGGATCAACAACCGAAGACTCGCAGAAGAAATTAACAGGGCAATAGATTTATTATCCTTTTCGGATATCATATTCATAAATGATAACGATTTTTTCCGGGGCGTTTACCAGAAAGAGTTAGTTCCCTGTGACCGTCACATTTTTTACATAAGGGATTATCTCACTATACAGCCTTTCTTCAAGAAATATGGCCCGGGACTGGAGAAGAAAATGTTTGAAATAGCTGATATGGTTGTTGCTAACTCATCTTACCTGGCTGAATATGCGAAAAAATGGAATCGGAACAGTTATGATATCGGCCAAGGTTGCCACCTGGAAAATTTCGTGGTTGAAAATCTTCCCCAGCCGCGCGACCTGGCATCTATTCCAAAACCAATTATCGGTTATTGCGGTGCAGTGACATCTATGAGACTGGATTCGGAAGTTATTGAACACATTGCGACCTCCCTGCCAGAATGCAGCGTCGTCCTGGTCGGTCCTACTGACGAATATTTTGATAAGAAGCGTTTCCAGAATCTAAAGAACATTTACTTATTAGGTGGTAAGCAGCCGAAGGAAATTCCTGATTACGTATATCATTTCGACATATGCATCAATCCACAATTGGTTAATCAACTTACAATAGGAAATTATCCACGAAAGATTGACGAATATCTCGCAGCGGGAAAGCCAGTAGTAGCTACGATGACAGATGCGATGGAGATGTTTGGTAAATACACTTTTCTTTGCAAGAACAAAGAGGATTATGTACAGCAGATCAAAACGATTTTTTCCAACAAGGATCTGTTGTCAGATGCAGAAATAATGAGAAGAAGAAATTTTGCGTTAGATCATACCTGGGAAAATTCAATTGGGTTGCTGGGAGATGCATTTTACCAGGAAGAGGCAATTACACATGCAGTATAAGATGGAAGGACAAGAAAAAAACAAAAGGCTTTTTGATGTGATTACTACCATAATAGCAATCGCATTCCTGATTTTTATTTACGTAAAATTCATGTACTACTAGAAAATGAGCCAGCATATCAATAGAAGGAGGAATCCATCAATCAGCGATTGGCTGAGATATCATTTCCTTGAAAAAAAGCTGAATACATTTTTTGGCTATTTCCTATTGACATTGACTGCCGTGGGATCAACTTACGCCATATCTATGATTGATTATAAGATAGGGCCCATTTTGATCGCAGTGGTTGGCTCTCTTTTATTGCTGGTCGCATTTTTCAAGTATCCCTATTTTGGTTTTTATTCTCTCATTGTACTTTCTGCTATAGCTCCGATGCTGGAAAGATTGTTCACGTGGCCGGTTCCAGTAGGCACTTTCGTCGAAATTCTAACTTACCTCTCGCTGCTCACCGTTCAGATGAATTATGATTTGAGAAAATCCATGGATGCAAGATTTTGGAGAAATCCAATTACGATCGGTTTTTATATTCTCTTGGGTTATTATGTTATTGAACTTTTTAATCCGGCAATGTTAAGTAAACTTGGCTGGTTCAGCTTCTTTCGAAAACAGATTAACACTTTTGTTTTTTATTATCTCTGTTATTGTTTTTTAAATTCGAAAAAAAGAATATTTTTCTTCATTGATTTTATCATAATTTTTACAACCATCCTTGCATTATATGCCTGTAAACAACAGTGGTTTGGTTATGCTGGTTTTGAATTGAGAGGAATAGGCAAGGGCATGATTCTTCTGGTGCAGGGTGGTTTCGTCAGAAAAATTTCCGTATTTGGTGATCCGGCTACATCGGGGATCCTGTTCGCATGCGTTGCTATGTTCTGTCTTGTGTTGCTGCTCAGAGAAAGCAATAAAAAGAGGAAGATCTGGTTAGCCATTGCCACTTTCATTAATTTGTTAGGCTATAGTTATTCCGGAACCAGAACGGCAACCCTGATGATTGTGGTGGGCGTTGCTATTTATTCGATCGCGACAATCTATGAAAAAAGGTCCCTGCTATTTCTTATTTCGTCAGTCGTCCTCTTCAGTGTCTTTATGGTAATGCCCTTCCAGAACGTAATAACCGGCAGGATAAAATCAACCTTCGAAGGAACGAAAGATTTGTCAGCAGCGATCAGGGATTACAACAGGCACCAGGTTCAACCTTACATTCACGAACACCCGATCGGAGGAGGTATTTTTACATGCGGATTCGAAGGTCCAAAATACAATCATGGTCATTACCTGGAATTACTGCAACCGGACAGCGGTTATATGAAAGTGATCGCTGAGCAGGGCCCTATTGGGCTCATATTGCTTCTTCTCTTTTACTTTATCGCCCTGCGGCAATGCATCCGCAATTTTTACCGGTCACGCCAAGCCGAAATTCAAAATTACTATATAGCTTTACTGGTCATGCTGTTCACCATGTTTGTCGCTCAATATTCGCAAATGGCACTCATCCAGTATCCCATAATTTATTATTTTCATGCGGCACTGATCATCATTATTAAGTTAATTGACTATGATAGCGAACGCGACACGGAAAATCTTCAAAATACCAAGTATGCATAAATTTTTGATGGCTTTGTTTTTAATGATAAATGTGGCATATGGACAACCTACTTACCGGCTAAGCACAGACTCAAGCAAAGTCATTGATATCCGCGAAAGACTGGTTCAGCTGGCTTTGCAAAATCCGACATATGAAATGGCGGATCACATGGTAGCGCTACAAGAATACACGGTTAAGCTAGCAAAAGGTAATTGGTTGAATATACTGGTCGCTTCGGCTAACGTAAATGAATTTACCGTGAATCAACTTACGGGAAGCAGCACGGGCGCCCAGTATTTCTATCCAAAGTATAACATTGGGTTGAACGTTCCGATGGATCTTTTCTCCAGGCAAAGGAACAACGTAAGAATTGCGAAGGAAAACTACATGATTGCACAAGCGCAGAAGAATGACCGGTTTCGCCAGATCAAGGCTGAAGTGCTGACACATTACGAAGATTATCTGATGGGCCAACAAATGCTTGACCTCCAGGCGCAGGTGACACAGGATGCATTTACTCTTTATAAAAGATCTGAAAAGGATTTCCAGGATGGCATCATTAAACTCGAAGAATTCAATAAGGGATATGAAAATTGGGCAGCGGCACAGACGAAAAAACTCACTTTGCAGCGAAATGTCAATGTGACAAAAATAGAAATAGAGAAGATGATAGGCGTGAAATTCGACGACGTTTTGAGGCAGATAAAATAGGCAAGTATATATTTTTTCGGGCCGGTTTTTTCTACTTTTTGTTGCCCAAACCCTAGACTTTCACTGCCAAATGCCACTGAAAACCAGTGGTTTATTTCTTCAAAAGGGGCGAATTTTAACGTTTTTTTGATTCAATCTTTGTAACTTTGAAGAAAAAGCGATATTTTGGAAATTAAGTGTAAATC
>PSRA01000095.1 GCA_003175695.1 Bacteroidota bacterium
ATGGCACGCCATGCCAGGGATGTGAGACTGTCATCATAAGAAATCATGTTATATACAAACCTACTCGAAATGCCGCAACGCGCAAAGTCATTTCATTTGGAGGCCTTTGGCTTGTAGTAAAGAACATTTACTTTTTCAGTTGTAATTAAGCCACCGCGTCCGCATTGTTCGAAAAGTTCATGGACAACGGGCAGGAACTGCTGAATTTTTGAATCAACATCTACGATTTCAATAACAATGGGAAGGTCTTCTGATATGTCAATCAATTTGGCAGTATGAATTCGGGTGCTGGCTCCGTAAGACAAGATGCCACGCAGGACAGTTGCCCCGGCAATTCCATGTTTTCGTGCAGACTGGACTATAACTTCGTATAGGGGTCTATGTCCGATCTTATCGATCTCGCCGATAAAAATACGCAAAAGCACGGACTGACCATCCAATTCCATAACAATTTCAAATTAATTTGAGAAGAATGATTCCGCCAAACGTAAACAGAATTCCTAGCACTACGCTGCCCACGGTGTAAAGTCCGAAATAAAGAAAATCGCCATTCTTAAGAAGAGTCACATTTTCATAACTGAATGTTGAGAAAGTCGTGAATCCGCCGCAAAATCCTGTCGTGAGTAACAATCGCCATTCAGGGGTCAGCAGGTTACCTCTTTCAGAAAGCCCATAAAAAACTCCGATCAGGAAACTTCCAAACAGATTAACAAGAAAAGTGCCGATGGGGAAGGGATGGGGATTCCAGGCATAAATATATTTCTGGCACAGAAACCGCGCAATACTTCCGAGACCGCCGGCAAATCCGACCAAAGCAATGTTTTTGAGCATCATTTTCTGGTATTCACAATTTCTTTGAGGTCAACTAACCATTCACCGTTTACGCGAATAATCTTGATGGTGGTAGTGTCTTTTTTATAACTGTTGGAATACGTGTAATTGGTGACAGAATCGTTTTGAGGCTGGATTGCGATGGGCATGATGCTCGCTTCTTTATATTGCTCCCGTGTTTTTGCATCCAACTTGTCATAATCTTTTTTCCATTTTCTCATGAGGTACTTGTTGGTAGAATCAACATACAAATAGAAGGATGCTTTTTCCAGGTCGCCGTCGAGCGATGCCCGGATGAATTCTCTTCCTGCATCCTGTGCATCTTCTGCCTTCTTGAAAGATCTTCCCGTATTACATGCAACGAATAAAATGATCAATGTGGGGAAAGTAATGTATTTCACGGTTCAAATTTGAAAGTCCAAATATAAAAAAAGCCCGTAGATAATTCCACAGGCTGGGGGTTCATTGTTTCAAAGGGATTGATACTATTTTAGGTAGGGGTGCCCGGTTGTGTATTGATGTTATGATCTCTTTCATAAGCCTTAATAATGGCTTTCACCAATCTGTGTCGAACAACGTCTTCTTCGTCCAATTCAATATGAGCTATACCATCAATATTTTTCAAAATGTACAATGCTTTAGCCAGGCCACTCTTTTGATTCTTGGGTAAATCGATTTGCGTCAGGTCGCCCGTGATAATGGCTTTAGCATTCGGACCAATTCTTGTCAGAAACATTTTTAATTGCAGGTCAGTTGCGTTCTGTGCTTCATCCAAGATGATAAAGGCATTGTCCAATGTACGTCCACGCATATAAGCCAACGGAGCGATTTCAATAGTTCTTGTGCTCATATAATAACCCAGCTTATCGGCCGGAATCATATCATCGAGCGCATCATAAAGCGGACGCAGGTATGGATCGATCTTTTCCTTCAAATCTCCCGGCAGAAAACCAAGATTTTCTCCCGCCTCCACCGCAGGCCGGGTAAGGATGATCTTCTTTACCATTTTATTTTTGAGAGCTCTTACTGCCAATGCAACTGCCGTATAGGTCTTACCAGTTCCGGCAGGTCCAATTGCAAATACTACATCATTCTTCTCGGAATTGGCCACCAGTCTTTTTTGATTGATGGTTCGGGCTCTGACCGTTTTGCCATTGGGCCCAAATACGAGAATATCGTTTGGATTCCTGTCGACGAAATGGTCGACCGTTTCAGCGTCATCTCCGCCAAGAATCTGCTCAAAATAATTCTCGCTGACATGACCATTTCTTTCCAGGTATTGCACCAGTAGGTCAATCTTTTCTTTTGCTGTTTCTACCTGTTCAGGGGATCCGCTGAGTTTTATTTGAGTGCCCCTGGAGAGAATTTTGAGGAGAGGAAATTTCTTTTTCAAGATGTCGAGCTTACCGTTATTTACCCCGAAGAATTCGATAGGGTTGACGGTTTCGAGGTTGATGATCGTTTCAGTCAATTCAGTTCAATTTAAGTTCACAAATAATTATGCCACAAAAAGGATACGGCCGCATTCATCTAATCAAATTTAATTATTTGATATCGCATTTCAACAAAGTTACTTATTCACAACGTGTGAATAAGCAAAAATGTTTTGACCAATCTATTAAATTTCCCTCTGATAAAAATAAAGTTGACAACTGAAATTTTAGGGTTGAGACTCCCTTAATTTAGGAGACAAATTCTATTTCGCCGCCTTTAAAATGCATTTGGCCGTTCAAATTCTTGATCATGCCTAATTCAGCTTCCCGAAAAGACAATTATCTGACATATTTGTTAAAATATTTTGATCATTCGTTCGTCTGGAACAAGAAAAGTATAGCCGACTAAATTCAAAACTCCAAATATGAATCCAATTATTTCTGTTCATCAGGTAACAAAAACATTCGGAAAACTACATGCCGTCGACGATGTAAATTTTACTGTCGGTGAAGGGGAGATATTTGCTTTCCTGGGACCAAATGGTGCAGGAAAGAGTACGACAATCAAAATGTTGACCACACTTTTATTGCCGTCAGCAGGTAGCATGCACCTGGCAGGAATTGATGTAGTGAAAGAGCAAGCGGCAGCCAGAAAAATTTTCGGTATTGTGTTCCAGGATCCCAGCCTGGACGGCGATTTGACGGCATTTGAGAATATGGAATTGCATGGGGTTCTGTATGGCATGGAAAGAAAAAAAAGAGGCGCTCGAATAGAAGAATTAGTGAAGTTAGTCGAACTCTGGGACCGAAAAGATACATTGGTCAAAACTTTTTCGGGCGGTATGAAGAGGAGGCTTGAAATTGCACGGGGGCTGCTTCATCATCCAAAGATTTTATTTTTGGATGAACCGACCTTAGGTCTCGATGCTCAAACGAGAAATCTTTTATGGGCATATATCCGGCGCCTTAACGAACAGGAAGGAATGACGATTTTTTTTACCACACATTACCTTGCTGAGGCGGAATCTATCGCCGATAGAATTGCTATCATTGATCACGGAAAGTTGGTTGCCATGGGCACAGCGGACGCACTCCGACAGAAGACCGGAACCGATAATTTGGAAAGTGCCTACCTGGAATTAACTGGCAGCCAGGTTAGAGACGAAACCTTGAGCAGTGCCGACAGTAAAAGAGAAATGATACGGCGTGTTATTGTCAATAGATGATTAAAATTTTTTTTCCTCATAAACTTATTACATGGAAACGATTTATATTTTGTGGCTTCGCCAGATGAAAAAATACAGAAGGTCAGGCTTGCGCATGGTGTTGAGCGTGATACAACCACTCGTGTATTTTCTCGCACTAGGATTTGGATTTAACGCGATATTTCAACAGGCGGGCAGAGGCAGTTATATTCAATTCATAGTTCCGGGAGTGATAGCGCAAACAATCTTGTTCACTTCGATTTTTTGGGGCGCCAATATCATCTTTGATAAGCAGTTTGGATTTTTGAAAGAGACCCTGGTTGCACCTGTTTCCAGAACAAAAGTCATGTTAGGCGGAGCGTTAGGTGGAGCTACGATAGGAGTCATTCAGGGATTGGTACTTTTCATTATAGCTTTGATATTTGGATTTCATCTTTACAGTTGGCCAGCTTTATTACTGACTGTCCTCTTGATGAGTATGCTGTCGTTTGCCATGGTGAGCTTTAGTTCCGGCATTGGTGCCGTAGTGAATGATATGCCAAGTTTCATGGCCGTCACGAATTTTTTAGTTGTGCCACTTTTCTTTTTATCGGGATCCATGTTTCCGCTGGACAATATTCCTGGTGTAATGAAAGCCATCGCGTCGATAAATCCTTTGTCTTATGCTGTAGATGCTATGCGCGCAACTTTGATCAATCAAAGCCATTTTGGTTTGCCTGTGGATTTTGCAGTGATGACTGGAACTTTGGTGGTCCTGGTTGTTTTTTCCATTTATCGATTCAGAAGAACTGAAGCGTAATCTCCGTAAGTTCCTTAGTTGATTGCATGAGAATCTATGTGAGCCTATCTTTCCATGTCTGTGTGGGTAACAGCCTGAAACCACGGCCAGTCTCCACCACATAGACAAATAGAATCGTAGGGTCACTTGGATGTTGTGCCCCGGGTTAAATCCTACTTCATTCTCCGAGTTCGTCCTTTTCCTGCTTGATTTTCCTCAACATCTGACCGAAATTCATTGACTTGCTTAAAGCATTTACGGTTTGGCCAATTCGCCTGGTCCTAGTGATTTCGGTTTTTGAACCTTCAATCCATTTGCTGAAGTATAACTTGTGGGAGGGTGCAAGACTATTGAAGAATTCCAATGCCTTTGGTTCATCTGATAGGCATTCCAATAATTCGGAAGAAATTTTTTGAGGCGCTTTGTCTTCCTGCAGAACAACTCTCAGCATCGCTCCTTTTCCTTTATGAATGGACTTTCTTATGCCGGCATTCAGAGGCAGTATGAATTCTCCTCCTCCCATAGGCAGTATGGCCATTCCTTTTACCGGTAAGGCATCTAATGTGCCTTTGACCCGGAATGATTTCTTATTTCCGGGTTTTAGTTTCTGTGCCAAGTCGGAGGGAATGATGATAAATGTCCAGCCGGTTTTTTCACCGTGCTCATCGAATTGCTTTATCATGGTTGTTAATTCGATCAAGCGGCTTTTTTTGATTTCTTGACAATCTGCGGGCAATGATTGCCTAAATAACCAAAGATGAGAGTTTAAATCTGTAATTTAAAATGAACTGGCAGAATAACCAGGTCACTTGAATTCTTTTAATCATTGAGGACGCGGAGGACAAAGAGAAAACGCGGAGGCATGCCAATTATCGGCATACCTCCGCGTTTTCTTTGCGCCCTCCGCGGTTAAATGGAATATCCTAAACTCCCCACGTGGCGACCGGGACTGGAAATGACTATGCGTAGCGAAGTTCTTCTTCTATCAATTCGTGAAAATTGCCTTCTTTTTCACGGATCCATTCTGGAAGGGGTTGTTCCATGATCACCCAGGTCCCATCTTGCTTATGCATCCTGAACATAATCCGGTTTCCACGATCGTCACTTACGTCAACGGTAAATAATTCTCCTTGCAGGCCGGTTGTCTTACGAAAATTAAATTCCCTGATCCTTCCATCAGCCTTGATTAGTTTGGTGAATTGTATGTTTCTGTTGAATTGGATTAGCATAAGCACATGATTAATATCGTTTGAGCATCAATTTTCGTGCTATAATTTGATAATATTTTCTTA
>PSRA01000187.1 GCA_003175695.1 Bacteroidota bacterium
CAGCAAGTTATGATCCAAAAGCTAAAGATACCTAAATTGATTCGTTGGATTTTTTCAACAGGAATTATTTTTTTATTGCTGATGACATTGTCACGAATCGCACTCTACTTATTTTTCAATCATCGGGGTTATCACTTGTCAACAATTTTTCCCTCTTTTGTTTTGGGTTTGAGGTATGATATCAAGATCATTTGCTTCTTGCTCTTGCTAATGCTGCTGACGGGATTATTCCCTTTCCTGAATCCATTTAAAACAGATAGCGGAAGAGAGATTTGGCTTAACCTGATGGGAGTTGCAGCTTTTCTCTTCATGTTTTTTTATTCAATCGATTTCGCGCACTATGGCTACTTAAGGCAACGGTTAAGCGCAAGTGTTTTGAATTACCTGTCTGATGCCAGCATTTCAATGAAAATGGTGTGGCAAACTTATCCTGTTCTAAGAATCATTCTCCTTTTAATTGCCGGCACCTGGTTTATACGATGGATGATTGTGGCTTCTTACAAAAGAATAAAAAAGAACGCTGTTTTAACGACAAAGCGAAATACCGTTCTTTGGTGGATTTTCACCTTTCTCCTGCTTGCATTGGGAGTTTTTGGCAGAATTGGTCAGTATCCGCTTCGCTGGAGTGATGCCTTCGATCTTGGTAGTGATTACAAGGCCCATGTTGCGCTAAATCCTTTTCAGTCGTTTTTCAGCAGTTTGAAATTCAGGCATACCAGCTACAATTTGGCGAGAGTTAAACAAGCATTTCCAATCCTGGCGCCTTATTTTGGTTTCATAAAGTCGGATACCGCCGACTTCTTTTTTGAGAGGCAAATTCAACCGACAGGTGCGCCGCTTCCTGTTGCACCGAATGTAGTTGTAGTCATTTGCGAATCATTCAGCGCGTACAAAAGCTCGATGTGGGGTAATCCACTTGATCCCACGCCATTTTTCAACCAAATGAGCAAAAAAGGGATTTTTTTTGATCATTGTTTCACTCCTACCTACGGTACTGCAAGAGGAGTTTGGGCAATTATTACAGGAATGCCAGACGTTGAGATAGAGACGACCACTTCCAGCCGAAATCCGGATGCTGTGGACCAGCACACTATCATCAACAGCTTTACGGGATATGAGAAATTTTATTTTTTAGGCGGCAGTGCAAGCTGGGCAAATATCCGGGGCCTCCTGACAAATAATATCAAGGGTCTTCGCCTATTTGAGCAGCAAAACTATGATGCGCCTAAGGTTGATGTTTGGGGAATAAGTGATAAAAACCTCTTTCTTGAGGCAAATAAAGTGCTCAGAGACCAAAAGCAGCCATTTTTTGCCATCATTCAGACGGCGGACAATCACAGGCCTTATACCATACCGGCAGAAGATTTGAAAGACTTTCAAACAGTGAGGTTTAGTAGTGATTCGCTCCGCAAATTTGGTTTTGAAAGCAATGATGAGTTAAATGCTTTCAGATATACGGATTTTGGCTACCAGAAATTCATTGAAGCGGCGCAAAAGGAAAATTATTTCGGGAACACGATTTTTCTGTTCATAGGTGATCATGGTATACCGGGCGATGCGGGCAACATGTTTCCCCGAGCCTGGACTGATCAGCGGTTGACAGCCATGCATGTACCACTTTTGATATATGGTCCCAAATTCCTTTCGCCCAAACGTATCGGTATATTGAGTTCGCAGGTAGATGTATTGCCAACTTTGGCAGGTATTTGCAGAAAGAGTTATCTCAATACTACATTTGGAAGGGACTTGCTGGATTCCGGCTTTACAAAAGATAAAGCGTTGGCTTTTATTTATGATCCTGATCAGAGATTTCTTGGTGTTATAAAAGATGGATATTTTTTCAGGAAGCAAATGCAAACCGGCAGGGAAGAAATTGTTTCTATAGAAAATAATGAACCATTTCAGGGGACACCTTCTGAGAAAAGTGAATGGAAGGCAATCGCAGAAGGTATTTATGAGACTTCGAAGTGGATGCTTTTTCACAACAAAAAAAGATAGCCGGCTGAAGAGTAGAGCTAGGGAAAAGGCGCAGAGTGCCTACCTTCCACTCCGCGCAGTTCTTCGCTTTCAATAATGATCACTTTATACCAATATGCGTTTTTTATTTGCCATTTTTTTCATGCTTATCTGCCTGCTGCCAGCATGCAAGCCGGTTGGAGATCCGGATTTGACTGAATCTCATTTGAGCGCTTGCTCTCATCCGGAGAAGGTGCCAATTCAAAAATTAAACGTTTATGATCTAAGTGGGTATGCGGATGAGGGTGGTGGTGACCCATACAAACTGTTTGATGAGAATGCATATGTCGATCCACGTTATGAGAAGCCCGGAGAAAACTATATACCGACTACAAATTGTCAGCCGACTAAACAACCGGCGATCTATTTTCCAATTAAAAAAGGGAGCAGGATCGTTGTTGATTTACTCACATCCTACCGATTGTCGGAAATATATCTTTATGATCGCTCCCTGTCTTCTGACAGCGTTTGGATCTACACCGGAAACATGAATCATTGGAGTTTGAAATGTGCTTTGGAAACAAAATCAGAGCCGGGAGCCTGGGGATGGAGAAGGTTCACATTGGATGATAGCGCCCGGTATGTAATGTTTCGGTTCAATTCCTATCAAACAAAAATAACCGAAGCCGTCCTCTATGGCTGTTCAATTGGAATTCTTCCCGAGACTCCAAGAGATCCCAAAACAGGTAATCATTTTACTTCTAGGACGATGAGGGAATTTCTTGGAGTCAATTACATCATGGAAACGGATCCAAAATGGCTTAGGCCCTTTCACTCGAGCAGGATATACAATTTCGCTCTCGATTATGATAACGATACTTCTTCAAAATATCCCGGAGTAAAATACAATATGCTTCATTATGGTTTCTGGAACCAGGAAAAGAAGGAGTATTATTTCAATATTGACGATCTCAAGAAAATCAATAATGGAAATATTTGGTACAGCATACGTGGGGTCCCCGCGTGGATGAACAATAAGGGGTTTACAGAGCGCGACAGACCTGTCACATTCATAGATATGGATCCTGAAGATCCAAAAAGTTATGCACGCCATGCCAATATGATGTGGCATTTGGCGGCATTTTTTGGAAATACAAAAGTGGACACAAACTTACTTTCTCTTTCACACGAACCAAGACAATCAGGAAGGGGTGTCATGAGTGTGTATGAAAATGGAAATGAAGAAGATGCCTGGTGGGAAGGAAAGCGATATTGTTCGCCGATGGAATATTTTGCTCAAAGCAGTGCAGATTATGATGGACACGAAAGCGTTCTGGGAAAAAAATGTGGAATAGAGAATGCCGATAGTACCAGTTTATTGCTTATGAGTGGCATGGTTGGTCTGGATACCAACAGGCTCCGGGTGCTCAAATTTTTGTCTACGACGCTGCGTAAGGATCAGCAATTTCCCTGGAAAGGTGGAATTCAATACCATTACTATTGTAATCGAAACGAGAAAGGAATAAGCCCGGAAGACGATTCTCTCAGAATGAAATTATCTAAAGTGAGTGCAGCCACTTACAGCATTCAACCGGGCGTTCCATGTATTTTGGGTGAAAACGGATATGATAAAAGTCGTGCGTCCAGGCAATCTGTTCCTTTGGTCGGAGGCTACAATGCGGCACAAAGTCAGGGCATTATGATCTTGCGTTCAATCAATGCAACTGCTTTTTCCGGATTTGATGCGTATATTCTGTATTGGCTAAAAGATGGGAACGATGAAAACGATCCAAGAGTGTATTTGACCAGTGGTATTCTTAGGTTAATGCCTGATGGCAAAACCCGTCCTTATCCGGGATGGTTTTATATCAATACTTTTGAGCAAAGGTTATCTGACTTCAGCCCGGATTCAATAATTTCTGAAAAAGGGAACGTCTGGATATATCGATACAGAAATCGCTTCCGACCCGACTCCGTATCTTATTTTGTTTATTGTCCAACGCACAACGGATCGTCGGCAAAAGATTTTGAAATGCATGTTGGTAATATAATTGGGAATGCCTTGGAAGTTGATTTTGCAGATAATGAGCCATCAGGTCGACCAATGATCAATAAGAATGGGGAATTGACCTTGACAGTTGAAGAAAAACCGAAACTTATTTTTGTAAGGGAAAAGCCGAGCCATTAGCCCGTCTTTATTTTCTTACGTCACCAATATCCTAACCGTAAGGTCATTTTTTTTAGTTTTTCTTGTAACAATAAATTTTCATTCACGCCACGGATGGATGAAAGCTACCGGAAAGCGATACGCGATTTATGATACTGAGCCGGACAATCTTCGTTGAAGGCTTGCAAAAAGTTAATCAATGCCAGTTACGATTCTGGACCGGGCCTGAGAAATATGGATTGTCAGGATCCGTCGTGATGTTTATGGATAAGAAATATGGAAGAACAAAATTGAAAGAACTATTGCTTTTAATAAAAAATTGGAAATCCTATCGACACTCCAGATTGAAGAACTTGCATTGATAGCTGCCAGGGCTGACATTATTCTTACGTATTCTCCTTCATGATGCCAACATTACATATCTTCATCCCTCGATTAAGAATCATTAGCAGCTCCCAGAAATCACAGATATGATCCATTTAATTAAACCCGGCTTTGCTCTCATGTGGTCGGGATTCCTTTATCCAATTTTCGCAATATTCTCCTGCGCATATTCCTCGAAAGCTTCTAAGCGACTGTATGCAGAAGCTGCGACAAAAAAATATGACGTTATAGTGGTTCCGGGCGTACCATTCGAAAAGGACAAATGGGACCATACCATGAAGGGAAGAATATACTGGGCCAAATTTTTATTTGATCAGGGGATTGCAAAGAACATTATGTTCTCCGGTTCTGCTGTTTACACGCCCTTTGTAGAGGCAAAAATTATGGCCTTGTATGCCGAAGCCATTGGCATTCCAAAAGAGAACGTTCTGACCGAAGAAAAAGCGGAACATAGCACAGAGAATATTTATTACTCATATAAAAAAGCTAAAAAATTAGGCTTTGAAACAGTTGCATTGGCGTCTGATCCATTCCAAACAAAGATGTTGCGCAAATTCACTTTGAAAAAGGTGAGCCCGGACATTGACCTGATCCCGATGGTAATGGACACGGTTAAAAAAATTGAGCATCTTATGAAGGATCCCGTCATCGACGCAAAACAGGCATACGTTTCCAATTTTGTTTCAATCGCTAAAAGAGAAAGCTTTTGGAAAAGGTTGCAGGGTACTATGGGCCATCACATTAATCCCTCCGCTTATTAATCACCCAATCCGCAATTTGCCTAAATATCTTTTCCGGGTCATTAATTAATAACCTTCAGAGTAGAAATCTCTGCTCCTTCAATCATTTGTCTGTCCTGTCATTTCTTATGATTAACATCAGAGTAAACGATCTACAGGTTTCTACGAACGGGATATGGCTATGCCAGCATCCGGAAACGAGTTATTCTATACTATTGTTTTTCTGCAAAATATTTTCAGTGCGATTATTCGTATGGTAAAGGACAAACACTGATGGACCAACGTAATTCTATTCAAACCGGCCAGGCTAATATTTATTGGATCGATTTTTTTAACGTATTGGAAAGTCTTAAAATGAACTGAGAAAACATTTCGAAATGTGAAATCAATTTCTGAGGTAAATACAGGGTCAAACCCGTTATTTTTGTATGAATTAAAACCAAGGAAAAATCTCATTCCCATGATTTCCCGAAAAAGCATTCTTTCAACGTTCTGTTCCTTGTTACTCACTCTTTTACTTCAGGGACAAAATAAAATAGTAGTTTTTCAATCCGATTTTGGATTAAAGGATGGCGCGGTATCTGCCATGAAGGGCGTTGCGATGAGCGTATCTCCTGATCTAAAATTATTCGATCTTACTCACGAAATCCCTGCTTACAATATCTGGGAAGCTGCGTACCGGTTACAGCAAACAGTCCCTTACTGGCCCGCTGGTACTGTTTTTGTCTCTGTGATTGATCCGGGCGTTGGCACCACGAGGAAATCTGTCGTTCTAAAAACAAAAACCGGCCAATTTATTGTTACGCCGGATAATGGAACACTAACCCTGGTGGCTTCTTCTTTGGGTATCGATCAAATCAGGGAAATCGATGAGGCTGTCAACCGGCGGAAGGATTCAGAAAAATCGTACACTTTTCATGGGCGTGACGTCTATGCTTATACGGGTGCGAGGTTGGCAGCTGGCATAATTTCCTTTGATCAGGTTGGGCCGGAGTTACCCAAGCAGGTTGTATCACTTCCATTTCAGAAAGCCTCCCTTGAAGGAGGAAAGCTAAAAGGTGCTATCGCAATTTTGGACGTTCAATATGGAAATATTTGGACCAATATTCCAAATGACATGTTTCTGCAAATAAACCCGCAGTTTGGTGAGTCATTCCATGTTGCTATCTATCATGATGGGAAAAAAGTGTATGAGGGTATTATGCCATATAGCCAAACATTTGGCGCCGTTGCAAAAGGAAAACCTTTGGTATACCTGAACAGTCTTTTGCAGTTATCATTTGCATTGAACCAGGGTAATTTTGCTGAGTATTATCATGTGGGAAGTGGAAATGATTGGAGTGTTGAAGTCAGCAGAGTGAATTGAATATTAATTACCATACAAAGACTATTTTATGGCAAGTCATATTGTTGAGCTATTCGAGATCATTCCCCGGACGCACAATGTGCGCACCTATCGTGTTACTAAGCCATCTGGCTTCAATTTTGTGCCTGGTCAGGCTACAGATTTTTCGCTGCATAAATCGGGCTGGGAAAACGAAAAACGCCCATTTACTTTCACTTGCCTGCCTGAAGATGATTATCTTGAATTCACCATTAAGAGCTATCACGACCACGATGGTGTGACCCATCAGCTGAGTCTTGCGCTGCCAGGCGATGAATTTGAAATAAGTGATGCCTGGGGTGCGATCAGCTACCGGGGAGAGGGAACTTTCATTGCAGGAGGAGCGGGTGTCACCCCCTTCATATCAATATTCAGGTCGTTAAAACGCAAAAATGCGATTGGAAATAATAAATTGTATTTCTCCAATAAAACCGAAGCAGATATTATTCTGCGTGACGAATTTGACAAAATGTTGGCTAAGAATTTCATCAACATAATCACGGAGCAACCCAATACCAATTTCTATAAAGGAAGAATTGATGCAGGATTTCTAAAGGATCAAATTAAGAACACTAAACAGCAGTTTTATGTCTGTGGGCCGGATCCTTTTAATGCAGCAATCCTGAAGTTCTTGGAAGATTTGGGAGCGCATCCGGAATCATTAGTATTTGAAAAGTAGAATCAATTTTGGGAGGAAGGATTTGAGCGACGAAGTTCATTTTGCAGTCCTGAATTCTGTCTACACACCGTTAAAGCAATTTCTTTTTTCAATAAACATTACAAGCATCATGCGATTGATTGCGCTTTTATTCACGATTCTTGCCCTGCATCCGGCAAACGGCCAATCTGTTAGTTGGCCAGTTCTTAAGCATTATGAAGGTAAATACCTGGAGAAGGTGGCTATGCCTGTGGGCGGTATTGGAACAGGCAATATTTCGATTGGTGGTAATGGACAATTGAGAGACGTAGAGATAATGAACAAGCCTGGTATTGGATTCAGTGGTGCTACTTCGCCTAAGTTGGCGCCATGCTTTCTTATTTTTACCGAAGATGCTTCGGGCAAGAAGCGGAGCAAGGCCTTGATGGGACCAGTCCCTCCCTCTGAATACCAGGGTCAACAGGGAAGCGTCGCTCCAAACAATGGATATCCGCGTTTTCAACAGGTTTCATTTGATGCAGCCTATCCTTTTGCTGTTGTCAACCTGGACGACGAGCATATGCCGGTCTCGGCAAAAGCCAAAATGTTCAACCCATACATCCCATGCGATCCCGATGCAAGCGGTATTCCGGTTGCAGTTATGCGTTATGAAATTCACAACAAGACTAACGCTCCAATCCATATTTCGATCGCCGGCTCACTGGATAACTTCATCGGCATGGATGGCTCAAAAGTGGAATTCAATAGTTTCGATCGGACAATTAATGTTTTGGGTGCCAAAAGGAACAAAAATTTTTTTAGGCAGGATCAATTGGTATCGGGGATATATATGACTTCTGATGGTGTTGACAGGAATGATGCTGCGTGGGGCACGATTGCCTTGACTACTTCGGATATCCATAAAGGATATACAATCAGTCATCGGACCGAATTGGACCCTAAGAGCTGGAATTCGGATGTAAATGATCTTTGGGATGATTTTTCAGACGATGGAATCTTTCAGGATACTGTGTTCAGCGAAAAAAAGGACGCTCCCCATGCTGCGTTAGCAGTGAAATTTGATTTGGGCGCTAATGAGACGAAAGAGATTCAATTCTTACTTACCTGGGTTTTTCCGAACAGGAAAGATTGGGGAGACCGAAAAATAGTTGGCAATTACTACTCACAATCTTATTCGGATGCATGGGACGTCGCATTGAAAACTATCCCACGCTTACATCAGCTGGAAGCAAAATCCCTCGATTTTGTGAATTTGTTTTTGCAAAGTGATTATCCCGCTATAATAAAAGAAGCAGCACTTTTTAACAGCAGTACACTGCGCTCCCAAACGACATTTAGAACTAAGGACGGTAACTTTTTCGGATGGGAAGGAGTTTTTAATTCTACTGGTTCCTGTTACGGGAATTGTACGCATGTTTGGAACTATGAGCAGGCCACGGCTTTTCTATTTGGCAACCTGGCCAAAAAAATGCGTGAAATTGAATATCATTACGGATTGAATGATAGTTCGGGTCTAATGAGTTTTCGTGTATCCCTTCCGCTAAACAAAGACTCAAATTGGAAAGTGGCCGCTGCTGATGGGCAAATGGGAACAGTTATGAAGATGTACCGGGATTGGCAAATGTCAGGGGACGATGAACTTTTGAAGGAAAATTGGCCCTTGGTCAAAAAGGCATTGTCATTTGCATGGATTCCGGGCGGATGGGATTCCAACCAGGATGGGGTAATGGAAGGTTGTCAGCACAATACGATGGATATAGAATATTTTGGGCCGAATCCAGAAATAGAATTCTGGTACCTTGGCGCCCTCAAGGCTGCTGCGGCCATGGCTTCGTATATGCATGACGGTGAATTTGAGAGTCGCTGCAGACATTTGTTTGAAAAGGGGAGCCAATGGGTGGACGCTCATCTATTTAATGGTGAATATTATGTACAAAAAATTGAGCCGATTGACAAAGCTGCGATTGCGCCGGGATTAATGGCTGGTATGGGCGCAAAAGATTTTTCGAATCCTGATTTCCAAATTGGCGAAGGTTGCCTGGTAGATCAATTAGTGGGACAATACATGGCCAATATCTGCGGACTGGGATGGCTGGCTGATAGTGCTCATCTCCGGAAAACGATGGAGAGTATTTGGAAATACAACTATATTCAATCGTTCGACAATCAGTTCAACAATATGCGCACGTATGGTTTAGGAAACGAATCAGGATTGGTTTTAACTTCTTATCCGGGCAACGCCAAACGTCCCAGAATTCCCCTCTCATATTGTAGTGAAGCGTGGACAGGTTTGGAATATACTGCTGCGACTGAAATGATATACAATGGCATGATGGAAGAAGCGCTCAAAACGATGTCGAATGTTAGAAACAGGTATGATGGGTGGAAAAGAAATCCATTCAATGAGGAAGAATGCGGCAATCATTATGCACGGGCAATGGCCAGTTGGGCTACTCTGGTCGCTTATTCAGGATTTCATTATTCCGGAGTCACAAAAACTTTTGCCATTACAAGCAGGCCTGGAAATTATTTTTGGTCTAACGGTTATAGTTGGGGAAATGCGAAAGTGGATCAAAAAAAGCTAATAATTACAGTTCACTTTGGACAGTTGCCATTGAGAAATGTGGAGTTTGATGGTAACGGATCAATGGGTCTGAAAAAAGAAATTACTTTGAAAGAAGGCCAGAGCCAGGAATTTGAATTAAAATAAGTACGTGTCCTACACTTAGGTGTGTAGGAACACCGACCCCTTGTTACGGTTGCCTTTCTGTTTTTTAACGTTATACTTACTGTTTTTATAACTAGATAATCCCTAAAATTTTCAATTATACAAATTGACTGCCATGCATATTCTTAAACACTCAATAACATGGATTGGTATTCTTTTCGTTTCGAACATTTGTAATGCTCAACTTCCCGGTAGCAACTCTATTCCATTGTTTGAATATAACCAGGATGCTACGTCGAGATGGAGCAGTCCAGAAAACAGAAATGGTGTGAAAGGACAGGGCGCAAAGGAGAACCAGGGCGCGAAAGGACATGCGAGTGATCCGCTGGAGCCAGGGCAATCTACCTCCCTCCTGGATGTCGATGGCACCGGAACTATAAATCGTATATGGATAACAGTTAGCGACAGATCGCCGGAGATGTTGAGGTCATTAAGATTGGACATGTATTGGGATCATGAAAAAACGCCAGCGGTGTCTGTGCCATTGGGCGATTTTTTTGGTGTCGGATTGGGCAGAACCGCTTCCTTTCAAAATGCTTTGTTCGCGAACCCAGAAGGCAAATCTTTTATATGCTACATTCCGATGCCTTTCAGGACAGCAGCATTGATTAAAGTAACCAATGAATCGAATCACCGTCTTAGTCATATATTTTTTGACGTGGATTATCAACTCGCAAAAAACTGGAAAGACAATAATCTCTATTTTCATGCCATCTGGCGTCGCGATACCGCAACCGTTCCAGGTAAAGACTTTGAACTACTGCCCTATGTTCAAAGCAACGGCAGGTTCCTTGGTGTGAATATTGGCATCAATGCAAATCCCGCTTATCCAGAATCCTGGTGGGGGGAAGGTGAGGTGAAGATCTATCTTGACGGCGACAAGATAGAACCTACTCTGGTGGGAACCGGAACAGAAGATTACATTGGCACGGGTTGGGGACAGGGCCAATTTAACCATCTCTATTCCGGATGCCTGGTCTCGGACGATAAAAAACAGCAATGGGCTTATTATCGCTACCATGTGCCAGACCCCATATATTTCAATTCTGATTGCAAAGTAACTATTCAGCAGATCGGAGGAACTATGAAATCGAAAGTGCTTGAGATACAGAAAGCGAATGTGCCAATGATTCCAGTGACGATCGATAAAGACGGAAAACCAATTACGTTGCTAAGTAATCCAATGAAATTGGATGATCCTTCGCTGCCCGAGGCATGGACAAATTTTTACCGTTCAGATGATGTTTCTGCGACGGCTTATTTCTATTTACAGCGGCCTGTCAATGATTTGCCCCCTCTTCAGCCTGTCGCAATGCGCACCTATAATTTGAAATCAAGATAAGGTCAGGAGAATTTTAAAGTAGTTTGAAAATGCTGCCTGGATAAGGATAGTTGAGATCAGGATTTTTTCATGAGTCTTTTTCTATGCTGCAGTCCCCAGGAGCGCAGTTCATTGATCAGATTCTGCAGCGAACGCCCATAAGGTGTAATAGAATATTCAACAATGACAGGCAAACTGTCAAATACCGTTCTTTTTACCAATTCGTTCATTTCCAACTCCTTTAATTCTTTTGATAGCATTTTGGCTGTAATGCCTTCTATCTCTCTTTGCATTTCTTTGAATCGCTTATTTCCAAAATATAGGGAAACAATAATGGGAATCTTCCATTTGCCATTGAGAATATCTAATGAGTCCCTGACTGGTTGAAGATATCCGCGGCATTCCTTTGGATCATGCGCTTTTGTGTTTTCTGCAATCATATATCAAAATTAACCGTTTTCGGTATCTTATGGGAAACTGGTTTCCTTTTGGAAATCAGTATACATAAGGAAACTAGTTACTAAAATATACCAAATCTGATTGAAATTTGTCAAAAATATTTATATGAAATCGAGCGCCAGAAAAATAGTAAATACACTCGCAGCCACTTTGCCCGCTGCACTTGTGATTTTAAGCGGAATTTTCAAATTGACCGGGTCAAAGCAGGTGGTTGATAAACTGCAAGCCGTCGGCGTGGGGGAATTTATATCATACTTTGGGGTAATGGAAATTGGATTTGCCGTCCTGTTCATTATCCCAAGAACCATGCGAATCGGGTTTGTTTTATTGTCTTGTTATTTTGCGGGTGCAATAGCTACAGACTTGTCACATGGACTCAGTATTGTCAACGCCATGATTCCTATGTCACTTGTTTGGATTGGAGCATTCATTCGTGATGGAAAATCATTTTTCTTTTCAAGAGATAATCTGAATCCGCAGACTGCCTAATTACAAGAGCGGAGAAACAAACTGTATGGCATCTACCATCGCTCTACGCCCTGTACCTCCGCTCTGTCTCTATGTCCTCCGGGCTCTCTGTGGTTAAAAAAACTGCTGCATTTACTTCTGCACGGAGTTCGTACAAGCTCATAGCCCTTTAATATGCATTACAAATCCGCCGCTGCCGGCAACATATATGTTGAGGGAGTCCTTTTTAGTCAGTGATCGGGTTTCTTTATTGAGGTGATTCGGAAATTGTCCAACATCCCTCGCATCAGTATAAATAACGGCCTGATAATTTCCCTCAGGAAGAAACCGCATGGGCACACTTACCTGCCTTGCTTCGCGATTCGTGATCATACCTACCCACCAGTCCTTATTTTTTCTTCTTGCAATGATCACATATTGACCCACTTTCGCATCTACCACTTTGGTTTCATCCCAAACAGTGGGGATTTCTTTCAAAAATTCAAACCCCGGTTGACCTTCATATGCTGAGGGATAATCGCATACCATGCCGAGATAGTTTTCGAGCACCGCATACATCGCCAACATATGGCATCTGGTGCTCATCATTAACGGTCTTGTAAACTGGATAACGTACAAGGAGTCCGGAACAGCCCGAAATCCACCCAGATGATAATCGGTACTTCCCGCCAGCATTCGTGTGAATGGCATATAGATGTCGTGATCTGCGTCTGCATCCTTACTCCATTTATTTGTTTCGTAGTTCAGCGTTCCTTCCCTGGTAAATTCGTTAGGGAAGGTGCGACTCAATCCTGTATTCTTGTATGCTCCATGAAACTGAATGTGCAAATGATGCGCGGCAGCTTTTTGCAGGATTTCATTCTGAATATTGACCATTTCCTGGTCATCACGATCCATAAAATCTACCATCATACCTTTAATTCCCCATTGTTCAAACAGGGCAAATGCCGTGTCAAGCTTCGGGTACAATGCGGCCCAATGTACCCACACCCTGACGCCTACGCCTTTTGACTTCGCATAATCACACACTTCTTTCATATTTAATCCCGGAACCGGAGTGGTGACATCGCTATGCAGGCCTGGCTGAAAGTTGACACCATCGTCCACATACCATTGACGCAACCCATATTCAACCACGGAATGATATTCCAGCGCGTTCCTCGCGCAAAAATCAATGTAGTATTGTTGAGTTACGAAATTTATTCCAGGAGCATTTAAAGTGTCAGGCACGACGTTCCCATTCCACCAGGGGAAGGTTGTCTTGCCTGGCTTAATCCATGAAATGTCTTTTATCTTACAAGAATCATTTAGATCCGTAATGATATTTGACTCAATTAGTGAACCGACCCGATCGCTGATCAGCAAGACTCTCCATGGACTCGTGTGGGGCAGATAGGCTTTTACTTTTATTTCATTCTGATTTGGAAGAGGGGAAAGCCTGCTCCTCAAAACATTTCTGTGCCTTGACAAATACATACCAGCATAATCTATCAATTTCGCTTCTGTAATCGCCAGATAAATATGATTCGGGAATTCAAAAAGTGCGGGCATATCCATCAACGTGTCTTCTTTCATAGCGCTCAATGGAAGAGTGCTATATTTTCCTTCATGCGAAGTAGTATAATTTGGCAAGAATAAGCCACGAACAATTGGATCACCTGTCATTCGAAAACTCGTTTCCTCATCTGATAAAACAAAGGAGTTCCAATTCTTTTGTTTTGGAAATTCGTAACGAAATGCCAATCCATCATCGAAGACCCTTACCCTGATTTTTATTAGCTTTCCGCCGGGACCTGATTGCGTAACGGGAAAACTGACTTCCCGGTAGTGGTCGCGAACAAACCTTGCTTTTCCTACTACGAGCTCGTATACTTCATCACCCTGTCTGTTTTCCGGAATACCTATCACCAAATTATTTTCGAATATGGCGTCTGGGAAGCGAAGAATGATTGGACTGTTGTCAATCAGCAAATGCTTTTTATAGAGAACCTGGTAATAAACCTTTCCTTTATTATTCGAAAAATTGCAAAGAATATTCCCGTCTGGCGATCTCACCATAATGTTCTTTTGGCCAAAAGAGAACAAGACGGTTGTGGTGAATAAAAACAATAAGCTGATTGACCTTTTCATGAAACAATAAGTATGTTAGAGTTCTATTCTGTCCGATCCTGTATGGCTGGCCTGGGATGTTTATGGATGGATCTTCAATTTTTCTTGCCCAACATCGGGAACAGTCTCCTGATTTCATCGTCACCCGGTTGCGTTCCATACTCACAGATTTCAAAAGCTTCCGCATGTTTTACTTCCAGTCCTTTGTCTCTTCCGTACCAGCGAATCAAAGAATTCCTAACGTCAGTAGTTATCGGAATGGTGCGTGCTTCGGCCAGCCATTTTTTTCGATCCGCTTTGTTTTTGGGTACCTGGTCGCTGTAATGTCCAATCCATGGCAGCCATTCGTAAAATTGGGACTCATGTGCGTCCAACCCATTTATCTTTTTATCAAAGACCGGATCGATGTTAATGGCTATGTCCGGCCGGAATGGATTCGGCCTTTGGAAATGATCCTGGAAATAGAGAAACACCGGGTTCTTTTTAAGTGCGGGTGTTTCCGGCGCGATGTTGGGAACGGCGACCATATACGCAGCATCCTGAACCAAAATGCCGGTATACCTGTGATCGGGATGATAGTCGTTAGGGCGTGGAGCTATAACAATATCAGCTTTCCAATCACGGATTTCTTTGATGATCTGCAAACGAACTTCCAGGGTAGGCAAGAGAAGGCCATCATGGTTATTGAGAACATCATAGCTAATACCAAGACGCCGGGCTGCTTCCTGAGCTTCGGCATATCTACGCCTTGCTAAAGTTTCACCCTTGTCAGTTTGGTGACCAGCATCCCCGTTAGTGACAGACACGAACTTTACGGGATAACCCATGGACGCAAACCAGGCAGCCGTTCCTCCACTGCCGATATCGCAATCATCAGGATGAGCTCCAATCATAATAATGCGGATTTTCCCTGTATCTGACTGTGCCTGTAAAGATGCCATGAATATTAAAAGGATTGCGACCTGTAAATAGCCAAGTTTTAATGCAAGTTTCATAAAATAGTATTAACCGCGATTGAAATATATCATTTTGAGCAGGTGATTTTTGACCCTTTTGCAAAAACGCTATTCCTGTGTAGCCGCGCGGACCGCTAATCCCCACTATCTGCAATTCATCCTAAACCAGTATTACTATGGAAATGAAATTGGTATAATGCAGAAATTCTAAATTTACGTATGAATAACCGCTATTGTTACCTTCTATATATTGCTTTTACTGTACTGGTTTTTGGCATAAGTATTCCAACTCCTGCACAATCTAAATCCAAGGATTCATACAAGTTTACCATTGACCTGGTGAAAGTGACTGATGATAAAGTAAAAGTGGATTTGCAGCCACCTGCCATTGACAAATCTGAAATCACCTATCACTTTCCAAAAATTGTACCTGGTACATATTCCGAAGATGACTACGGAAGGTACATAGAACAATTCAAAGCGTTCGACAAGAAAGGTGATACCCTGCCCGTTGCCAAATCAGATGTGAATAGCTGGACCATTTCAAATGCCAAAAAGCTGCATAGGATCTCTTATTTGGTCAACGATTCGTATGATGATGGCTTGACAAAGCAAGTTATTTTCGAGCCTGCCGGAAGCAATATCCAGAAAGATACTAACTATGTCATCAACAACCATTGTTTCCTCGGCTATTTTGATAATATGAAGAACATGCCGTATGAAGTTACGATTCTTCATCCTGCCAACATGTATGGAAGCACCGCCCTTAACGACCTTGACAGTAGTCCAACAAGCGATCGCTTTGTAACGGAATCATATAACCGAATTGTGGATAATCCGTTCATGTATGACATTCCGGATACTGCCACTATCCGGGTTGGGAATTCAGAAGTTTTGATTTCTGTCTATTCGCCCACGCATAAGGTAAGCGCCGCATTCCTTGCCGAAAAATTATCAACGTTACTTCAGGCGCAGGGCAAATATTTGGGAGGAAAATTGCCGGTAGAAAAGTATGCATTCATTATTTATCTTGATACGAAACCATTTTCTTATTCACACGGAGAAGGTGCACTCGAACACTCCTATTGTTCCGTGTACTATTATCCTGAAAGACCCGCAGATAAATTAGGGCCGGAATTTGTGGATCACGCAGCTCATGAATTCTTCCATATCATAACACCACTCACTATTCACTCTGATGAAATTCAGAATTTTGATTTCAACAGCCCCAAAATGTCCCGCCACCTTTGGTTGTATGAAGGATCGACGGAGTACCATGCTCAATTGGTCCAGGTGCAATACGGTTTGATGACTCCTGATGAATTTCTAAATGTGTTGAGCAAGAAAATCGCTCAGTCAAAGGCATTCTACAATGATACTGTTCCCATCACAACTATGAGCGCGCAGGTGCTAGGGAAGTACAAGCAGCAATTTGGAAATGTCTATCAAAAAGGAGCCATTATTAATATGTGCCTTGACATTAAGCTCTTGCAGCTATCGCACGGCAAGTATGGAATTATGAACCTGATTAACGATTTGTCCAAAAAATATGGTAAGCAGAAAGGATTTGAAGATTCTGCCCTATTTTCAGAAATCGAAAGATTAACTTTTCCCGAAATCAGGCAATTTCTTGACACATATGTTGGTGGTCCCAACCCATTGCCTCTCCAGGAAATTTTTAACATTGTTGGTGTAAGGTATGAAAAGGAAGGTGATTCCAAAGACAGTAGTTTCTCGCTGGGAAGGGTAGCTACGAATTACAATGTAAATACGGGCAGAGTGGTGGTAGTTTCAGATACAGGCTTGAATTGGGTCGGAAAGCAGCTAGGATACCAAATCGGTGATGAATGGGTGTCAATCAACGGGAAGGAAATTACCAGCACAAATCAGCGATCTGTGATAAATGAATTGTATAAAAATGCCAAAGTCGGGGATAGCCTTGTCGTAAAAGTAATGAGGAAAGAAGCCTCGGGAGATCCTCGGCCAATTTACCTGAGATCAACTATGCAAAAATTCCCCGTCAGGCGATTACACGTGCTAACGTTTATGGATAATGCAAATGAGGAGCAATTGAAGCTCAGAAATATCTGGTTGAGCCCCAGGAGCGGAGATATCTCGTTTCATTAGCAGACTGGCCTGCTATTCAGATTTCGTAGCCAAGCAATTCTTCCCGTTCGCTGTGACGCCTTTCATTTTTCGGTTTTTCGGGGATGCCCAGCCCAAAGTAGAGATGTCCGCAGGTTTCACCATCGAAATCTGCAACGGAAGGAAGAAATCCCCACCGATTAAATTTGAATTTTTCTAACAAGCTGATACTGGTTATATTTTTCTCCAGAACGATAGCGATGAGATTTTTAATTTTAAGTTGCGGAGCCTGATCAATTACGTGCTGGAGAAGCTGTGATCCGATTCCTTTGCTTCTCCAATCTTCCGCAACGTAATAACTCAATTCCTTTGTAAATTTTAAAGCGGCCCTTCCCTCCCGGTATGGCCTAACCGAAATCCACCCAACTACTTGATAATTCTGCACTGCCACATATACCGGATAGTCGGTCTGGTTGTATGAAAGCAGCCATCGAATCCGGTCCGTCAGCGTGGTGGGTTCAATATCAGCTGTTAGGAATCTTTTGGCCGCTGATTCATTATAAATATCATTGATCCTTGCAATCTCTGCTTCATTAATATTGGCAAGTCGGATAGACATGGGTTTCTTTATACGTTTGATCTTTTCTTAATCTGGTCGGGGAGCGGGAGTCTGGAGTCGGACGCAAAATTGCACTCCTGACACCCGTTTAGCTGCGCCATCAAATACTCTCCAATTTTTCCCTGGTCCTTTCATTTTTAATATTACCAGTATTTAATGTTGAAGCCGGTTCAAACAACAAAACATGCGATTCTTCAACCGATGAGGGCTTGTGCTCCACACCCTTGGGAATAATTACAAACTCTCCGGGATTTAGTTCGATGGTTTTTTCTCTCAATTCGATTTTGAATTTTCCTTTTATGACCAGAAACATTTCATCTTCATGATCATGCTTGTGCCAAATGAAATCTCCCTGGAATTTAACTAATTTGAGTAGCTGACCATTCAGTTCACCGACTATCCGGGGATTCCAATGATCAGAAAACAATCCTAACTTTTCGCCGATATTTACTTTCTCTATATTCATAATATTAAGTTTTTGTAAACTTCAAAAAATCCAAATTGCATTCATCCAAATTGCTTCAGATTATCGATTACAGGATTTGATCCATAATGAACAAATAGAGGTTCTACTCAATACAGAGTATTAATTTTATAATGTCGAATCATTATTTTTTATTAGCAGATGCAATTCTCATGCAATTTTCAATCCACAAATCGATCCTGATACTCGAACGGACACCGTCCATCCTGGAAAACCTTACCGATGGCTTACCAGATGAGTGGATCTACTCCAACGAAGGGGAAAATACCTGGTCGCCTTTCGATGTGATCGGCCACCTTATTCATGGTGAAAAGACCGACTGGATACCGAGAATGCGAATCATATTGAATGACCAGGGAGATAAAAAATTTGAGGTCTTTGATCGTTTTGCCCAATTCAAGGCAAGTGAAGGTAAATCTATGCAGGATCTTTTATCCGAATTCAGGCAGCTTAGGATGCAAAATCTGGAAGTTTTGAAAACGCTTGGATTAAATGACTCCATATTGAATCGGACCGGCATCCATCCGGCACTTGGCAGGGTCACCCTGCGACAACTGATTGCTACATGGGTAACACATGATCTTTCCCATCTTTCCCAGATCACCCGTGTCATGGCAAAGCAGTACAAACAGGAAATCGGACCCTGGACTGAATATTTTAATATTTTTAAGACCAGCTGAGGAGGCCGCAATTGAAATTCGTAACCCGGCTATGAATGGGCAACTGTTTCCCGGAAAAGCCCTATTTTCATTTCAAAGTGAGAATCTAAAGCTGGGATAATCGGGCTGGCAAGCCAGGGCCCGTCCGGGAAAGACGCATTGATTTACGAAATAAAAATCTAGCACTCCGGGATATGACAAACGCATAGAATTTTTATTATTTTTATCTGTTCAATATTTTTAGGCTGATAGTTTGCTTGCCATCTTTCCGACATGAAAATTCGCAGGATGGAAAAAAGCGAATTGCCAGTCAGATTTTCAAACCTAAAACAATTATCACATGAAGACTTTTAAACAATCATTCGCGTTACTGCTGTTTACTCTTTTCTTGCTTCGGGCTGAAGCACAACACATCAAATTATTGGAAGGAAATATAGATGCATTGAAAAATGAAAAGGCAATTAGTGTTGAATATACTTATGACGGCATGCGAGTGGGTAAATTTGATAAGGAGTCGGACTACGTGAATGAAAAGACAGCTGACTACAACAAGAAAGAAGCAGGAAAAGGAGATACCTGGGCTAAGAATTGGGTAGGTGATAGGAAATACCGTTATGAACCCAAATTTAACGAGCTATTTGAAAAATATTCCGAAATGACAATAAAGCCCGGCAGCAAATACACATTGATTTTTAATACAAATTTCATTGAACCAGGCTTCAATGTTGGTATCGCCAGGAAAAGCGCAGAAATTAATGGAGAGGCGTGGATTGTGGAAACTGCAAATAAGAACAATGTCATTGCGAAGATTAGGGTAGAAAAGGCACCCGGCAAGGCTTTCTGGTCTGGCAATGACTATGATACCGGCGACAGAATAGCTGAGTGCTATGCGACTGCTGGAAAAGGGCTAGGCAAATTCATAAAAAAATAAAGCTTTCTTGATTCAGGCCGGAACGTTCTATTATTTAAAAAATAATTGCAACGTTCCGGCTTAATTTTACCCGATCTTTTCTCAAATGAACAAAAAAAGGAACCTGCTTTTTTATTTCCTGATGATTGCCGTTTTCGGCACCTTCATTTACTGGATTTTGAAGGAAGGAGCTTTGCAGCACACAGCGGGTTCTTCCAGCGTCCCATCAGTACATCAAACCGATCCATCTTCTTCAAACAATTTTCAACTATTTGCCAGCAACCTTCAGCATCATCTCAGCAGCCCTTTGCCAATTCTTTTGTTACAAATCATAGTTATCGTTTTGTGTACACGATTAGTTGGTTTGTTATTTAACAGGATTGGCCAGCCTGCAGTAATAGGGGAGATCGTTGCAGGTATTATTCTGGGTCCATCCCTGCTAGGTCTGTTCTTCCCGGGTATATCCGGATTCATTTTTCCGCCATCTTCGATGAATAACCTTCAGTTTATTAGCCAGGTGGGATTGATTCTGTTCATGTTTGTCGTTGGGTTGGAAGTAGATTTGGATATTATCCGCAAACAGGCATTTGAGGCCGTCATTATTAGCCATGCCAGCATTATCATTCCCTATGCGTTGGGCATGGGTTTATCCCTTTTCTTGTATGAAGAATTTGCACCTAAGAACATAAGCTTCCTTGCATTCTCACTGTTTATGGGCATTGCGATGAGCATTACTGCATTTCCCGTCCTCGCAAGAATTATCCAGGAGAGAGGAATGACGAAATCAAGATTGGGCACACTGTCGCTGACCTGTGCGGCTTCTGACGATGTCACGGCCTGGTGCATTTTGGCAATCTTAATAGCAATTATTAAAGCCGGCTCATCAACAAGCGCATTCTTTTCGATTGCCTTAGTAATTGTTTTTATTTCATTTATGATCTTTTTGCTGCGCCCCCTTTTGGAACGAATGTATATCAAATATTCAAGTAGGAAAATCATGCAGGGAATCATGATGCCTGTTATTTTTATGATTCTTCTTTTATCGGCTTATGCTACCGAAGCGATAGGGATTCATGCATTGTTTGGATCCTTTTTGGCTGGTGTGATCATGCCTCATCAACTCAATTTTCGAAAATTTGTTATTGACAAAATAGAAGACATTAGTAAAGTATTATTCCTTCCATTATTTTTTGCATTCACCGGTCTGCGAACTCAAATCGGGTTATTGAACCAGGGATATTTATGGGTGGCCCTTGGATTGATTCTTCTCGCAGCTGTTTTAGGCAAATTCGGAGGCAGTGTCATTGCTGCAAGGGCAGTTGGGCAAAATTGGAGGGATAGTTTATCTATTGGAGCTTTAATGAATACCAGGGGACTAATGGAATTGATTGTACTGAATATTGGATATGATTTAGGTATTCTGTCTCCGGAAATTTTTGCCATGTTAGTGCTGATGGCCTTGATCACAACATTCATGACTAACCCTGCACTAAATCTGATTAATGCAACTGATTCGAAACCTGAGGTTATAAGGAGAGCAGACACAGGAATAAAGGTCTGAGATGTCGAGTGAAACAAGTATTATTCAGTACTCTCTAGATTGTTTTGAAAGAGCCTTTGAATTTGAGGAAGGTAGTGCCTTCCTCGAAGAGTGTCGAAACGATATCCATCTCGCCCGTAACAGCCACGTTGAATTTAATTTCGGCCTGAATCATTTGGGTTCTTCGTGGATCGATCATGGCAAGAAATTTTGCGAATTCAGATTTCACCAATCGTGTTTTATTCGAGGTTGCTCTCTCTATTAATTCCTTTATTATTTCAATCATGCATACCCCCGGAACGACGGGTTGCCCTGGAAAATGTCCCTCGAAGATCGGATGCCCGGGATTGATCCTGAGAACGGCCTGGATCAAACCTTCCCCGACTACCATTTTTTCTATTGTAAAGAAATTTCCTTCTAACAAATTCATCTTTCAAGCCGTTTTAAGCCAATGGTAAAACTAAAATTATTGTGCGTTATTGATATCGAGTCGGGAATTTTCTGTAGGGGCGGAAAAAACCTGGCTACTATGACTGCTTTTTTTTCTGATGCTCTTTCCATCCATTGCAAATGATCGCAGGTTTCATCGGTGACATAGTAGTTTACGCCTTTCTCTTGCGGAAATGCAAAATATTTAAGGTTATCATGGAATAATGTATACCCGTTGGTTGTGTCCGTATGTTTCAGCAGAATCAATTCAAAATCTTTTCTTAATGTGGTAATGACTGGTTGTTTGTCAAATTGCTTCATTATTTGATGGACAGTGAATTTTCCTTTAGAAGAAAACTCAAAATCAAAAAAACTCACTCCGACCTCATTAGTGAAGACAATCCTCATGCTGCTATCCTGCATTTTTTTGAAAAGCAGCAAGCCACTCAGTTGCTTCCCGGAAACCTGCACGTCTGTCTTGTATAGGGTTGACTCAAACGCTGGCTTAAATTTTTGAATGCAGGAAAGATCTGCCTGCACTCTCTGCATTTTCTTATAGGGAGAAGAGCAGGCACAGCAATACACAATCAGGCTAATGAATTGCAAATAGCGCATCCGGAAGATTTGTATTCAATTGCTTGTTGGTAAAATGAATGATGGTATTGTCGCCGCCTGGTTCATTCATATTTATTTCACTGGCAGTATAGTCTTTTTTATCGATCACGATATTTATATGTTGGAATAAGTCTTTCAAAGTCTTGGAACGTGGTGTTAACTCTATTAAAAAGCCGGTTTTTCCTTCAAAGATCTTTGAATCGAAATTAGGATTGTCTAATGCCGATCCGTTCGTGCAATCAATCATAATCTGGTTGATCTGTTGAAATAGTTTATTTGATTTGGCAGAGACTTTGTTTTCCCTTTGGCCATCCCTGATATAGATATTACCCTTGTTCAAAACCATTATGTATTGAAAGGGTTGCTCGTATTCCATTCGCACCATATTGTCCCGCTTGAACCAGAATTTGCCCTTGGAGACAATTTTCTCCGACAACATGCTAAGGTTCTTCTCCTGTATAAAGTCGCTTTGAAGTGAAACCATTTTCTTTGAAGCGGTCATGAATGGATCTTTAAAAGCAGCCTGATCTGTCAATAATGCATATCCTGGATATTGTGCAAAGCTCAAAGTGGAGGTAAACAGGAGAATAGCAATTAATATCTTTCTAAGCATAAGCTTGTAAATTAAGCATTTTATCCAGTCTGATTAGTTCAAATCCATGGCTTTTAATTTGATTGATCAGGTCCGGCAAAATAGAAACCATAGTTGGGCTTGTGTCGTGCAATAAAATGATAGCACCTGGTTTCAAATCGTTTAGAATTCTACGAAGTAGCTTCTCTTTATTGTGGATAACGGTATCGAAAGATCGAATATTCCATCCGATGGAAATATATTCACCGTCTTTCACGGCCTTGGCAAGGTTTGGGTTGGTGACGCCATATGGTGGCCTGAATAATTGCGGATATTTGCCTGTCAGTTGTTTTACCAGATCATTCACACGTTTCAAATCCTCCTTCATTTTTTTTGACGAGTAGAGATCAAACCACGCATCATGAGAATAACTATGGTTGCCAATAATATGCCCCTGCGCATCTATCAGTTGTGATATGGAAGGATGGTCTTCTAATCTTTTTCCAATTAAGAAGAAAGCGGCCTCGACTTCATTTTTCTTTAAGATATCCAAAATCGCAGGGGTGAATTCTGCATCAGGGCCATCATCAAAGCTTAAGGCTATATGTTTCTTCTCAGTCTTCGCATCGCAAATGACTGGCAAATAAAAACCAGATCCAATGAAGCAACTTCCATAAACCAGCACTAAGATATATGGAATGATCGCAAATGCATAAATACCGAATGATGCTCCAAAGTAAAGCTGGTAAATCACCAATATGATGATCAGGGCAATAAATGCCTTATTTGTGTTCCTGTAATTCAGCATGCCTTCATTAAAAATAACGAGTGATACTTATTCTGGTAGTGATTATAGATCAATAAGTTCTTTATCGGTTTTTGTTCACCATCATCTTTCAATAACCAGGAAGGAAGCGTCTTGTTTTCCAAGATATGAGTAGCCAGCCATACCGCAAAGGAAGTGGACGTCGGATATTCACCGCAATATTGTTTGTAAGCGAGTTGAAGAAGTCCATTGAAAACACTCTTATTCAATTCGTCATAAATAGCCTGGTCTCTCCTGTCGCCATTGTTGCCCATAACTACTAAATCAATTTCATTCCTACTGATCGAATTTTTTTCTAGGAAAGTGCTCACAAATGATTCCGTTTCCTTGAAATTCGAAGGGTTATAAAGTGTGTGCATGTCTCGCAATTCAGCTTTGTTCTTTCCAGATTCCTGGTTTGACAAAACAAAAAATGCTGCGCCTTCGCCCGCCATTGTTCCTTTGGTGGGATTG
>PSRA01000032.1 GCA_003175695.1 Bacteroidota bacterium
ATCATCTAAAAGTAAAAGACGGGAAGTTTGAGTGGAAAGGATTTGTGGCCCAGCCCGAGCGTGTTTTCCTGCTTACAAAAACGCGGTACATGCAATTCTACCTGGACACCGGAAACGCACTCATATACATCGATGGAAATATAGATACGCTATGGAATACCAGGTTTACTGGTTCAAAACCCCAGCAGGAATATGAACGTTATTACAAATCTGTCGAGGATGAAATGAACAAATGGGACGCACTCTACGAAGACAGTGTGTATAAAGCCAGACACAGGGATGAAAAGGCGGAAGCAGCCTGGCAAAATCAGCTGGATGCGACTCTTTCTGAAATCAGAAGGAAAAGAAAAGAATTTATTCTATCTCATCCTTCGAGCATCGTCAGCCTGACACTGGTGGAAGACAAGGGACAAACCGGTGATTTTTATTCTGTCGATTCTTTGTACAAATTATTGTCTCCAAGTGCACGTCAAACTAATGCCGGGAACAGAATTGCAAAAAAATTAGTGGTGTTAAAAAGAAGTGCGATCGGTCAGCCGTTTATTGACTTTGCACAAAATGATACAAGTGGTCTTCCCATCAAGCTATCCGACTATAAAGGCAAATATGTGTTGCTTGATTTTTGGGCATCCTGGTGTGGCCCCTGCCGTGCAGAGAATCCAAATGTTCTTAGCGCTTACAATTTGTATAAAGACAAAAACTTCACTGTCCTCGGCGTATCCCTGGATGAAGATATGAACAAATGGAAAAAGGCAATTTCGGATGATAAAATGCCGTGGCGACAGGTTTCCGATTTAAAAGGTTTCAAAAATTCGGTGGCAGAAATTTATGGCATCGTTGCCATCCCCTGTAATTTTTTAATTGACCCAAAGGGAATCATTATAGCAAAAGACTTAAGAGATATTGCATTAAAAAATAAGTTAGCAGAAGTGCTGGGCAGTGCTGATGAAAAGCCTCCAGTAGGACGCTCAATTCAGCCATTATCACAGTAATTATTGAACATGCCGAAATTCATAATTGGACTTATAATTTTCGGATTAACCGCCTGTAATCATAGAGCATGGTGTTGTGTTCACAAAGCGATTTAAGGATCCTAACCTCCTTATTGCAAGCGGGCACATTTATGGATACTGTGCTTACTATTACGATGCTGCAGACACGTCAAAATACAGGCAGCGGTGGGATTTTAATGTCGACTTCACTGATTTAATTATAGATCCATAATATCAAGCCTGGTCAATCCTATGTTATCGCCGATCAAGTGCCAACATTTGAGATCACAAAAGTTTTTTCCTGTTCTTTTGACACATCTATTTATCCACAATCTGAAAATTAATTAATCTTCACTAGCAGCAATAAAACTAAGATATTATATTTGAAACTTTTTACTAACCCCTGACTAACATGAACGTAAAATTTCGTTTTGCTTGCCTATTTTTTGTCCTACCGTTATTTATGTCCTGCGCATCCGGCTATAAATCGATTAGTCCGGAAACCTTAGAATACCATAATCAAAGCACCAATGATAAGATCGAATTTTCTTACCACTATGATGTGCTGAGAGAATCAAGAAATAAAAAGTATGCAAAGCACGAGTTGAAAAATAACCTGAGCCTGGTGGCTGTAAAAATAACGAATCGTACCGGTCACGATATTAATCCGATGACTGACGCGGTGTTTTATATCGCTAATAAACCGGCATATTTTGTAGATCAAAGAATAGCAGAAAAGAAAATAAGACAGGGCGTGCCAATTTACCTGTTGTATTTATTGCTGTCTCCCGTGACATTTAATACTACTTCCGGCACCTCGGCCGATGGTTCACCGAATACAAATTCATTTCCGATTGGATTAATTGTTGGGCCAGCCCTGGCCGGTACAAATATGATCATTGCAGGAACGGCAAACAAAAGCTTCAAGGATGAAATAGAAAATTATAGCCTCTATAAACAAGTTCATGAAGGCGAAACGATTTTTGCATTGGTTGCTTTTAAGGACATCGGGAAAGATGAAATTTCGCTAAGACTAAAATAATTTGACACGAAGTCGACAACTTCGCGCCACTGTTCTGATTTGCCGGGTTCTACGGTTTGTTAAACCAAATCAGCGTAAAATATTTGAAGCGCCATCCCGGAATCCAACTTTACCAGATCTGAGATTTTTTGATCACGCCAAGGGCGATCAGCCTTCTGCCTACAACCAGAGGAAAGTAAATCCCGGACCAAACCAGCAAAAGGACAATAGCAAACTTTCCGAATCCATTGAGCATGAGCAGTACCAGAGCGAGTTTCAGAAGAATAATAAGCGGAGAGAGGGTCTGGAACCCTCTTCTAAAACCCGCTATAAATAAGCGTTTCAAAACAATCTAAATCAGAGGTCTCGATTTAGTCTCATTCTTTCAAAAACTACAATTTAAGAACTATGCCTTTGCGTTATAAAGATACGTCAAGAACTTCAGTTTTAATTGTCGAAAAACGCAATATGATTCAATTTGACTAATAATGCGAATATCGATTGCAAGTTGACCATAACAAGATCTGGAAGTGACTGCCATTCATAATCATCTTCTCAAATTTATTTCTTGCCGGTTGGCATGTACCAGATTGGGCTTGTCCAGGCTCGCTCCTGAATAGTAGATGCAACTGTTGTGTTCAATGGCAAATTATTTCTTGCGGCATCATATGTTGACCAGCGTGGCGTAGGAATTTCGATTACACGTACATAATAACAGGCAGGGACATCCGCATCAAATTCCGGGTCGCTCCAAACAGTTTTTAGCTCAGTACTGCCAATTGTGTTCTGATATGTTGCCGTTTTTATATCGACTGTATTGCCAACAGCAGAAACTTTTCCCGTCTTTGAATCTTTTTTTCTTTCGCCACTCCAGACCATATCGAATACTTTTTCCTGTTCCTTGCCATTCTTCACCCATACTTTCACAATTTGGATGCGGTCGAGGTTTCCACTGTTTGCATCTTTCATTGCCCATACAGCAAATGAAGGCGATTTGCTTTCGGCAGTTTTTGCCGCAAGATCACTTCCCATGGGAACAGCATTTGTGTAAGCCTGCTTCACCCAATCTGCTTGTGATGTCATGTCAGTGGGTAAATTCCATCCCCCAAAAAATCGGACTTTGATCAGCGGACCTGAGGTTGCGAATGTTTCTTTTTTCTTTAATCCCGCAAAAATGGATTCGCGAGTATTTTTCTCGGCCCAAACACCTGTAACACACCCTGCACTGACTTTAATGGGAGGTTCACCTGCCCCTTCCTGTGATTGCAACCGAATCTGCGGAGTAGCATCTGCTGCACCGTGACTGCCCGGATAATTATTTTCTTCGCTTGAACTGTAACCGCCATGATAATCGCTACCTCCTTCTAATCCATACTTAAAAGGATTTGCACCGATTTTTTGCTGTAACGCCATTCCATTCCCCCAGGCTTGCCGGATATAGCTGCCGTCAAGTTTGCCTTTGATAGTAGAATTTAGAAGAACTTCATATAGCTCAAAATTTGCAAATTCATCGTTGGGAGAAAGTACTGGGTGGGTTTCAGATTGACCCTTTCCTTGAGCTGCTTCGGTCAAAGGTTCATTCATCATTCTACGCTCAGCATATTCTCGTGACAAAGGATTTCCGTAACTGTCTTTTGAATCAAACATTAGTCCGTTGCTAATATTTCCGTTGTGAGGAACGGCGAGAACATCGGAGCCTGAACTCTTCCGCCAATTCTCCATGTATGTCCATAAATCTTCAGGTTTGTCTGACTCGTTGACTGAATAGGGTTTTTCAGGTGCAGTTGATCCAGGAAAAATCACACAGCGATGGATGTTCTGATGGTTTGGCGCAGAAGTCCATTCAAAGCCGATAAAAGTAGTGAACCTGCCAGGCTTGTAGTTATCGTTGGCTGCCTTTATCTCATCTTTCCATGCGGATTTGATCACGTCGTTGTTTTGAAGGTCGGGGTTTGTTTTAGGAGGCACACTAAAAAGGGCACTAACGACTTGATTAAAAATTCCAAGACGTTCCGAGATATTTTTAGCACCCCTCAGTTGACGCCCGAGAGCTGAGTTATAGATCGGGCTTGTGGAATCGGCAGTCTGACGTACGGCTCCAAGATATTCCGCATGATCGGTAACGGCTAAAAAGTCAAGTGGTTCGATTCTCTTAATTAGTTCTCCAAAATAAGGTTGAGCTTCTCCGATTGCGTACCTATATGATTGGTCCGGTTTTGTCACTGTGCCGAGAGTAAATGCGTCAAATGAGTAGGTCGTGTGGAGGTGAAGGTCTCCGAAATAACAATTTTTGTCGGGGTTAGGCGGAGGAAGCCGATTTGTGATTGCAGTAGTGGTATCCTCTGACTTTGTTTCTTGTTTTTGCGGTTGTTGGCAGGATAAGATTGCAGTGAACCCGAGTAGAACAATAACAGATTTCATGACCATTAAAATTGAAGTGAATGAAACCAATGATTAATTGAGGCGGGTCGGTTCTTATGTCAAAGTAAGGATTTAATTTCCATTTTCGTAGTCCGTTAACAATCGGGAATGATTCCAAAAATTCCTTCAAAATAAAATTCCAGCCATTCTCTCAATGAACCAATATCCAGCCATCGCACCAATTACATAAGGTGGAATCCATTTCGTCCGATCGGGAACTTTTTTGAATAGTAGTTTGATTAACCGCATCAATAGTAGAACGATAAACACAAAGAAAAGCTGTCCAATTTCGACACCAACATTAAACAGGAACAAGGCCAGCGGAATTGCGTTTTGAGGCAAGCCAACCTGCGCCAACGCGCCAGCAAATCCAAGTCCGTGCAGCAGGCCAAAAGTGAAAGCCACAATCCATGGGAAACGATAAGTCAAATGGTCGACACTGTGATAGTGTCTAACTAATTCTACGGCGAGAAACATTATGCTGAGCGCAATTACGGCCTCTACGGGAGTCGGTAATACCTGGATAATGTGAAGAGTTGCCAATGCAAGAGTGATGCTGTGGGCAATCGTAAAAGCCGTAATGGTGATCAGCAGACGGCGTCGATCACGGACCAATAGAATCAAGCCAAGCACAAAGAGCAAATGATCAAAGCCCGTAAGAATGTGTAAGATTCCCAATTGCAGATACTCCCAAACCGGCGCAGATGGGTTTTCTTCCTGTTGAATGTTCAGGGTCGGATTATTTGGTTTGATGAGTTTGGTCTGCGTTTGTCCATTGGTGAAGTTGATTCGAACAAGCACATCTGTAATAGTTCCTTCCAGTCCAATAATGGTGATGGCTTGTCCGGTAAGCGGTGCATGAGGCGAAAAAATTTTCCAGGTTCGAATCAGGTAATAGGATGTAGCGGAAACTTTTGCCAATGAATCCGGCAACGGAATTGATGAAAATTGAGGAATTAACCGCAAACCGACTTCCCCCATAATAGGCTGTTTCCATAAAATTTTTAATTCTCCAGCAGAGTCTTCTGTGACTTCAAGGTACGCGGGACGAACTTCATGAGCAAACGACTTTGCAGGGAAGATGCAAGCGAGCATAATTAGGAATATGATACGATAAATAATTTTCATCTCTGAAAATTGTAATTGAGAATGACAATGTAATTTTTTTTCAATGCGATGAAGTCATCCTTGTTTACTTTGGCACGATAGGCTTCTTCATAAAGACGTACCACATCTTTTTTTACTTCTTCATACGGGAGAATAGTGGATTGCTTTTTCTGGCTTACAAAAATCAAATGGCAACCGTATCCTGACTGAAACGGGCCCCTCCATTTTTTTTCGGTAATAGTGAACAATGAATCAACAATTTCAAAGTCACCGAAAATTTGTTTCGCTTGCAATCGGTCCATGTCGCTGTAATCATATTGCAATGAGAATGGGTCGCCCAATCCAGGGGAGCGCGAGGGAGGGTGCAATTGATTATTTAGCTTTTGCAGAGCCTCACTGGCCTGTGTCCTTGCAACATCAGTACCTGCTTTATCAGGAGAAAAATATATTTGCGTGAATGTAACTGTTGCAGAGTCTCGGAACAATTCCCGATGCGAATCATAAAATTGCTTCAAAATTTGATCAGTTGGTGTAGGTACTGACGTAAGGTCCGATTCCAAGAATTTTACTTTTTGAACAAGTCGCCGCCGAATAATCTCATCGTCTTCCTGAAGTCCGGCTTTTTTAGCTTCACGGAAGTAAATCTCATCCTCAACATAATTGTCAATTAACGACTTTAATGTTTTCTGGGAAGGCATGGCGCCCATCTGGGTGAGGTATATGGTGGCTAAGCGCTTTGCAGTGCCATTGTCAATTATTATTTCACGATCGGCCTTGTCCCTTTTTCTTTCCAGAATTCCTGCGATAACAAAAATCAAAATTCCAAGAAGAAGAAAATGAAGTAGCGGTTCCCTGAGAATTCGTTTCCACCATGAAGTTTCTTGGTCCATGGGAAGAAGTTTAATAGTTAATAAAGACCAATCTCGGTTTTTTTGGACACAATAATGCTTTTTTGTGGCTGGCGAAGGAATATCATGTTAAGGGACTGGCAAGCCTTAACTCCCAAGGAGTGGTTTAGGGTCCGAGGAGATCTCATGGGCTATATAATACCACGCATGCAGTCAGTTGGAATGGAGATCAACTTTGAGAGCCTAAGCGATGATGAACTGGATGACATAATTGATAGGCTTAAAAAGTCTGCTCTATGACAAGGCAGCAGAAAATTGATTTACTAACCGCTATTTCAAAGGGCAAGGCATCTTTGCGAGCCCTAATGGGCAATGCAGGGACTGTTCCGCGCATTGTTATTCAAAGTTTCGATGGATCGTTCTTTTATGATGGTGTCTCCTACCCTGAACATATTTTGCTGGCAAAAGGGTTTCGTCTGTTATACATACCAACTGGATACGAGCGAAGCTGAACGCAGGTCTACTTCAAATAAAATAAATCTTCATTTTCTTTTTGGTTAAATGATGAAAATTAAGGTGCCTTCGTTTCCACGTTGGCGCCTTTTTATTAATTTAAAGGTCAACTACTCCCTAATGCTCAACCCTACAAATATTATCACCAATCCAATTAGAAAAATATATTCTTTAATTCTCATCTTAATGGCTATCTGTCTTGGCGGATGTAATCCATCAATTGAAGATCTAATGCAACGGGGTAACAATTTTATGGTGAAAGGCAAGGACAGCGAAGCAATAAGAACGTACAGCAGTATACTAAATCGAAATTCGAAACTCCAATTAGCTCTTTTTAATAGAGCTGTCTGCAAATCTGCTAACTCTTTCAAATAGCCATTCATCTTTTGGTTGGTTAATACCGGCAACAACCTATTTTCTGCTTTGCATTTAGGATTATTCGAATATTTCTCAATGATACCCGCAGGGATAGGCAGCAAAGGAATGCTTGACCGCGTATCTGTTTTGGTTCTGTTTATTTTAAACCACTTTTCCCCATCAATGCCCATAATAATGTGATCCCTTGAAAGTTTCTTTACATCTGAATAAGCCAAGCCGGTGAAACAACAAAAAAAGAAAATATCTCTTACCTGTTCCAGTCGTTGGGTCGGAAATTCTTTTGCGGCTAATGCATTTAATTCAGTTTCTGACAGGCACTCTCTTTCTACTTCACGCAAAGTGATTTTGTAATTAAAAAAGGGGTCTTTTTCTAACCATCCGCTGCCAATGCAAATGCGAATGATCTTTTTGAAGTTGGTAATGTACTTAATAGCGGTGTTGTGGCTGCACCTTCTAACCGTTGACTTAGCGCCGTGCAGTACCTTTCACAAGTGCCATAGGAAAAGTCTTTATTCAGCAATTCTTTAACCTGGCAGTTGTGGTACTTGAAAACCTCAATGATGGTTTGCCCTTTTCGATAATGCCCAGGTAAGCATTTTTGAAAGTTTCGGCCGTGATAAGTTTGTTTGCTTCCATCAGCAATCGGTAATGTTCATTTAGCTTTAAACGAACGGTAGCCAAGTACAAGTTGATACTTTTGCTTTCTTCCGAAGTACCTTTTACAACTCCTGCATGAGATATCCATTTAGCAGGGTCTACATTTGCGTTTAATAGAAAACTCTGTCCGCACTTCATTAATGGTAATTCTTGCGTAGATGGGGGCTTTGCCTG
>PSRA01000083.1 GCA_003175695.1 Bacteroidota bacterium
GTAATGGCTCGATGAAATCTCCCGATGCCATGGGAAAGTCACGACTTTCGGGCAAATTAGGCTCGGCTATGGATCCCTGTGGTGCCATTCAGGCAGTTGTAGAGCTGGAGGAAAATGAAGAGAAAGAACTAGTGTTCAGATTAGGAGCTGGTAAGGACTGGCCTGAAACAGCCGCTATGGCCAAACAATGCCAGGGATTGGCAGTGGCACAACAAGCTTTCAAGGATGTCAAGTCTTACTGGGACAAAATCCTTGGTACTATCCAGATTGATACGCCTGATCAGGCGTTGAATATCCTGACCAATGGATGGCTGAATTACCAAACCATTGCATCGCGGATTTGGGGCAGGAGTGGGTTCTATCAATCTGGTGGAGCATTCGGATACCGGGACCAGTTGCAGGATACAATTTCATTGCTACACAGCAATCCTTCATTTGCGAAAAGGCAACTGCTTCTTTGTGCGTCCCGACAATTCAGAGAAGGAGATGTGCAACACTGGTGGCATCCTCCTGTTGGCAGAGGCGTGAGAACAACCTGCTCAGATGATTTTCTTTGGTTGCCATTCGTAACCTGCCGTTACGTGTTCCATACGGGTGATGTCGGCATTTTGCAGGAGCAGGCATTTTTCATCGAAGGCCGGCCGCTTAATCCAGGTGAAGAATCTTACTACGATCTTCCGACAAAATCTGAACCATCCACATCACTTTATGATCATTGTGTGAAGGCGATCGACCATGGACTCCGGTTCGGTGAACACGGCTTACCCCTTATTGGTTCAGGGGACTGGAATGACGGACTAGATAAAGTGGGTAACCATGGCAAGGGCGAAAGCGTTTGGCTGGCATTCTTCCTTTACAACATTTTGACCGACTTCGCTGAAATTGCGAAAACGAAAGGTGATCAGCCTTATTCGGAAAAATGCAATCGGGAAGCAGAACAATTGAAAAAAAATATTCAGAAAAATGCCTGGGATGGCGGATGGTATCGGCGGGCATATTTTGACAATGGAGAACCTTTAGGATCGAAGGAAAATACCGAATGCAAGATTGATTCTATCCCACAAAGCTGGTCCATTATTTCTAACGGCGGAGATCCCGACAGGAGCAGGACCGGCCTGGAGGCTGCTTACCAGAAACTCGTCCGGAAAACAGATTCTCTCATTCAGCTGTTTGATCCACCATTCGACAAATCGAATCTTAATCCGGGATACATCAAAGGGTATGTGCCCGGTGTGCGGGAAAATGGGGGACAATATACACATGCGGCAATATGGCTGATCATGGCATTTGCCAAATTGAATGATAAAGAGAGAACCTGGGAGTTGTTAAATATGATAAACCCTATTAATCATGCAGATCAAAATGATTTGTCACAGATTTATAAAGTCGAACCTTATGTAATAGCTGCTGATGTTTATGCTATGTCGCCTTTTGTTGGCAGGGGAGGTTGGACCTGGTATACTGGTTCGGCTGGATGGATGTACCAATTGATCATTGAATCTTTCATTGGACTAAAACGAAAAGCAAATAAACTGGTGATTGAGCCTTGCATTCCCGAATTTTGGCAGACCTTAACTATCAGGTATCAATATATGGAGACTAACTATCATATCCGGCTTATTCAGGATCTACATCCTAATGAAAAAAAGATGATCCTTGTGGATGGGGCCTTGCAACCAGATGGATTTATTTACCTTGTTAATGACAAGGAGCAACACTCAGTTGAAGTTCGTTTGCCGCTCGCAGCATATAGACCAGAAATCAGGACGGGGGCGGTAAAAGAGTTGGAATATAAGATGAGAGACAGTGGAAAATAAAATGCCGCCATTCGTGTAGTCTTTCGCAAGTTGCTCACTCATTCCTGCAAATTATCCTCCATTTTCCACAGGCAATTCAAACTAGTTACGAATTCTTCATCCCAAAATTTAGATTTGGCTATGGGGCTGTGGGTGCAAATGCGCCTTTTTTAGTATTTTTAAAAGAGGTCTTATTGTAGACTTCTAATCCATCCCGGCATCACATTTTTTAAAGGATATTCCTCACCGTTTCCTGCAAGTGAAATTTTATAGATGAGGTTGTATTTGATCATATCACTCCTTCTTTTGCCTCTGATTTCCATTTCGCAAAATGGAAAAAGTGACAGTCTCAAAAAAATATTGGCTTCATTTCATGATAGCGACAGAGTTGATTGTCTCAATAAAATTGGCTTTTCATATTTTCAGAGATTTGACCAGGATTCCACAGAGTTCTATGCAAAAAAAGCATACGATGAGTCAACATCTCTGCAATATGCCCATGGTATCGCTGTGTCTCTAATGCTAAAGTCCAATATATATTTTCAATTCTATAGTGATTTCGGTTATGCGGAAACGTTGGCAAGAGAGTCGCTTTCCTGGTTTAAAAAAACATCCAATAGAGATGGCTTTGAATCTGCAGAAGCTGCATTGGCCAATTCACTTTTTCCACAAAGCAAATATGATGAGTGCTACTTGTATGACAAAAAAAAGTATGCTGATTGCCAAAAGAGGAATGACAACGATGGCATGTTTGACGCGTTATGTGGTTTAGGTGTAATCCATTTTCAAAAAGGAAATTATGACAGCTCTTTTTACTTTTTCATCCAGGCACAACAGTTGGCACAAAAGATCAAAAACCATATAATGACAAACTGTGTTTTATTTAACCTGGGAACTATTTATAGGGCAATTGAAGATTATCCGACTGCGTTGAATTGTTACCGCCAGGCCTTTCAAACGGACGATCCTGAAAGTATTGAAGCCCGAAAAGGTGAAAATTGGGATGTTTGGGTGCATATGGAATATGCTGAATTGTTCGCATTGGAACACCGGTTTGATTCTGCCTGGTATTATTACAATCAATTTGATACAACCAAGATTGATAAGAAAATTCTAAGAATATATCTTGTAAGTACGGGTGAAACTTATTTTTTGCAAAAGAAATATCGCGAGGCGCTGCAAAATTTTCTTCGGGGACTCGTCACCCATAAAGAATTAAAGGACTATAATGAGGTGAAGCGAACATTACTTGATATTGCCAGGATCCATTTGAATTTAAATGATAATGAAGCTGCACTTCGATATGCGCGTGAGGGCTTGGATTTGTCCCTTCAGACAAAATCAAGACAGTTTATCAGAGACGCCTACCAGATCCTATATTCCGTCTATGACGGTTTGTCAAAAAGGGATAGTGCTTATTACTACTATCGCCAATACATTGCTATGAAGGAGGCGGTGACAAATTGCATTCAGCCTTGACCGGGATATTCTTGTTTGTAAAATAACTGATAACGGGATAGGTAGGAAAGCTGCCAATGAGCTAAAGAGTAAATCCCTGGGTAAACCGAAATCTTTGGGATTGAAAATTACAAAGGAACGTCTGGAATCTACAAATCTAAATTCCGAAAGCAATGGCTTTTTTGAATTTGAAGATCTTTTTGATGAAGAAGGAAAAGCTGCCGGAACCAGGGTAATCATAAAGATTAATACAAAAGAGTTAACGCGGTCCCAGGTTTGAAATCATTCAAATGGCAAATTCATGATTAAAGCAATTATCGTTGACGATGAACCCTATTGTTGCGAAACCCTGTCAACTTTATTGACGCGTTATTGCCCGGATGTAATGATTAGTGAAATCTGTTACAATGGTGCAAGTGCATTAAAGGCTATTGAGGTAAACCGGCCTGACCTTCTTTTCCTTGACATTGAAATGCCTCAGATGAATGGCTTTCAATTGCTCGAAAAATTGCCCGAATTGAACTTTGAATTGATCTTTACAACCAGCTATGATCAATATGCGATTAAAGCCATCCGTCTTAGTGCTTTGGATTATCTTTTAAAACCAATTGATAGAGAGGAATTGCAAAAGGCAGTTCAAAAAGTAACTCAGCGCCTGAAAAAACCACTTCCTCAGCAGCTGGATATTCTTCTGAAAAATTTGCATCAACCTTCTTCCTCATTGAATAAGATTGCCATACCAACGATGGAAGGGCTCCTGATGATTCACGTTGATTCTATTATCAACTGCATCTCTGAGAGAAATTATACGATCCTGATACTTAAAAATAAACAAAAGGTTATTGCCTCCCGGACTTTGAAAGAAATTGAAGAGATGTTGGAAGATTACTCTTTCACTCGCGTTCATCATTCCCACGTCGTAAATCTAAATGAAGTTGAAAAATACGTGAAAGGCGAGGGCGGTTACCTGCTTATGAGCAATGGAACTACTGTGGATGTTTCACGCAGCCGAAAGGAAGCCCTCCTGCAAAAACTACAACCCGGACGATCTTAATCGCGCACTACTACTCAATCAAGTCGACTAATTGTCCACCGTTTCAGCGAACTATTCAATATAGCAAGCTTCTGAAAGTTTGCCATTATATTTTTGTTTTCGTAGGCCGCTTATAAAAACAAAATCAATTCTTCACAATTAAACTTTTGAAAATGAAAAAGAATATTTTAACCACCGCTTTAGTTTTTACGGTTGCAATTTTAGCCGTTGCGAGTAAGGCAAATGCCCAGGGTAGTGCAAACAAACAAAAAGTTTCTTACCCCGAAAAGCTGATTATTTCAGACAATACGTCTAATCCTGCAGCAGTCAAAGATGCCTTGGCAAAAAGCAAAATCAATGTGAAAGCTCTCCTGGATTTTCAAAAGGCTTTTACTAACATAGGTAATGAAAAGTGGTATAAAGAGAACTATGGTTATAGCGCCAGGTTTTTTGAAAATGGGATTCAAAATGATGTTAGTTATTCAGACAAGGGCGAAAGGCTTTATCAAATGAAGCAATTCAATGAAAATAATTTGTCGCGGGAACTAAGAACTCAAATTAAAACAGCTTTTTACGATTGCTCAGTTAAATGGGTGCACGAAATCATATTTCCCCACAAAACCGTTTACATCGTTCTTATTGAAGACGAAGCTACCCTGAAAAATATACGGATTGGAGATGACGAGATGGAAGTCGTTGAAGAAGTTACGAAGTCTTAGATCCCTCAATGTGAGTACCAGCGTCAGGATTTCACACGCAGCCGGAAAAAGCGATCAAGATTTTAGGAAATAAAAGCAGAAGTAAAAAATAATTCAAGATGGTTTAAGCAATAAAGACGATTTCTTTAGCGCTAAGGAGTAATAGTTGGTCCTATTGCTCCTTTTTTATTTCACCGCCTTCAACTTGTCAAGACGCCTTTTTCTTCTTCACATCCAGGCTTGCTTTCAATTGCGACATAAGGTCCTTTGCCTTACTATGCACTACGCGCAATTGCGGTGTCTCGAGTTTCTTGCCTTTGGCTTTTGCATTTATTAATTTAAGGAGGGCTTCTGTATAGCTGTCTTTATACTTTGAAATATCAAAAGGACCAGTCAGTTGATCAATAAGTGTCATTGCCATTTTCAATTCATTTGGCTTAATATTGTCTTTGCCTGGCATATTCAGTTCAGACATATCGCGAATCTCCTGGGCAAACCTGATCTTATTTAAGACAATTCCATTTTCCAATGGCTTTAGAACGCAGAGACTCTCTTTAGATCTCATCACAAAATTTCCCAGGCCCACTTTCCCACTCTTATTCAATGCTTCTCTCAGTAGCGCATAAGCTTTTTCTCCAGCTTTTTGTGGTTCCAGGTAATACGGCGTTTCAAAATAAATACATTGAATTTCATTCTCTTCAACGAATTCATTGATCTCAATAATCTTTGATTTCTCCGGGCTTGCTTTTTGAAAGTCTTCATCGGTAAGGATTACGTATTTGCCATCAACATCATATCCCTTGACAATATTCTCCCATGGTACTTCCTTACCGGTTTCTTCATTCACCCTTCTAAAACGGATCCTCGCGTTATCTTTTTTGTCAAGCATATCGAGGTTCAATTCACTTTGTTGAGTGGCGCTGAATAATTTGACTGGTATATTGACCAGTCCAAAACCAATGGCACCCGTCCAAATGGCTCTCATGGCAACGATTTTTTTTAGTGATGTTTAAAGTACTGAACCGCTCTTTCGTGTTTTTTTGCCGCTTCGAGTGAATCAAAAGTTCCAAGATTCCTTCGCCTTCCAGTCTTCGGATTGGTTTTCCGTGAGTACAGGCGGTATTTGCCGGATTTAAGTTTACGTATCATAAAGATAAATTAAAGTATGAAGAATCAAAAGCCAGGCGTAACCTGGCTTTTACCTGTATAAACCCGTCTGATGATTCTAAAAATTTATCTTTTTCATATCCTTTAGATGATCATCTGCTAAGTTATATGCGAAAAAAATGCCAGTGAGGATGGGGGGGATGAAAACGTCAGGAGAGATAATTATTGAGCTCCCGCATGCTGATTGGTTTCTCCCAAATCCTCACAGTGGGGAATTTGGTCAATAAAGAAGGATTGTATTGGTAGGCACTTATGAGATTCAATTGTGCCTGATGATGGTTTTTGAGAATGAATTCAGTTTTTTCCCAACCCAATCCATCAGGCAGATTATTATCGAGGAAGATTATATCAGGTTCGAATTGATCCAATTCACTCAAACCCTCTTGCAGCGTATGAGATATATGGACATCGAAGTTCTTCCGTACAAAGTAGGTCTTTAATAACAGGCAGAAATCTGCTTCATCATCAATTATCAGGACTTTCTTCTTTGGCATGTCAAGAGTTCTGGTGATTCCGATGATCTGTGATCCAATGATCCACGACCATCATTGATGTGTATAGTTAGCGATTTTTCGGGCAAGCAGTCAAATGAAAGGGCGCAACTATAACGCCAGTATTCAAATATAGACATCGTTATGGTTGAAACAGACGGTTATTTAATATTTTTTCTAATTCTTGTGGAAAAACATCTACAAACGAATTTGTTATGCAATAAAACTGGCAATTCCTCCCTAAATAGATCGAGACCGCCTGACTGTCGTATTTAAGCCTTCTTCCCATTATTGGGAAAATATTGCACTTTAACGTGTAATGTTTTTCTTCCTACGTATTCAAAATAAAATTCAAACTTACAGTAAGGTTTAAAAATGCGGGTCTTTTATAAATGGCACGAAATTGATACTATATCATATTTGATTCACCCTCAAAAAAATCCTTCATGAAAAGTCTGTTCTTTTTTGTTGCAATTGTTCTGCTCATTAGTTGGTTCATAGGTTTTTTGGTCTATAACGTTCCTGGACTTATTCATATACTATTAGCAATTGCCATCATTTCTGCCCTTCTCGGATTGGTTCAACGAGCGTAGTTATGTCCTTATTGGTCAACTTGTGAGTTAGAGTTTCGTTTTGAGATTACATTCATTTAAACTTAAAATTATGGACAATATCATAGATATGATACGAAAGAACCTCGGATTTGATGAATTGCATAAAGTGGATCCCAACACACAAGATGTTCCGTCCGGGTTGAAAATATTTGGTATGACCACATTGGCGCAGGCTGCTATTCCGTCGATTGTTTGTGCCATCTCCAATCACTTGGAAACTCCGGGCAACCGTGAGCTGATTCTTTCTGGTGAGTCAAGTAACTGGATGTCGACTATTTTTGGAGATAAGAAAAATGAATTACTGGATAAATTGGCGGAATACTCGAATATGCCTGTGTCTACAGTTCAGCAGGAAGCGGAGCACATTGCTAATGAAGCCATAAGAGTTGTTCGGGTGGCCTTACCTGATAGCAGTCACGAAAGTGCAATTCAAAGCTTCGCGGCTGCCAGCCGCAGGGAAGCGCTCCTATATTTGCCAGCTTCATTGCAGTTAGGATATTTGCTGGATAATAATAATATTGACGACCGTACCAATAAAATGGAAGGTCCCATTTCCAGCCTTATGCATAAACTGGAAAATAAACTTAATAGTGGAAACTGGTAGACCGGATGTCGGTCAGTCATCACTGCCAGCATATCAGCCGGGTCATTTTTCTTCTTCGATTATATCCGGCTGATATCTTTTTTTTCTGCCGAATATTCGTCCAATTAATTCTGCAGCCTTTTCCTTTATTTTTTCTGAATTCTTGGCGATGACGCCTGCAACGCCGAATTGCACAAGTGAACCAATTGTCTTACCTAAAATACTGGTCGACTTACCTACGAGAAGTTTACGGGATAGAAGGCCGGAACCCAGCCCTATGGCCGATCCAAGCAGGTTATTCCTCGCCGAAGGGGAAGATAATATATCCTGAAAAGTGTGTTTGACGAGGTTCGCTGGCTTAAGATTTTCTACCAACCCTTCAAAATGGTCATGAATATCCAATTCCTGGTTGATTCTTTTTCTCTCCAGCTCATCGATTGCTTCCTGAAGCTCGGCTGCTGAATAAATGCTTTTCATTTCAATATTTTTTTCACGATTCCATCATGAATGGGGGTCTTGATCCACTGATTCCTAAAAATGTAAATCAACAATGTAGCGAGCGCGTAAAATCCTGCCATAATAAAAAAACCATAGTACGTATTGCCCAGCAAATGCCCAATAAAGTAGGCCAACCCAAATGAAAGCGTGGCAAGAAATGCAAGCAATCCAATCAGAATTGCCAGAAAGGCCGCTGCCGAAGATAATACATCAGAAGATTTATAAACGGTTTTCATTCTGATCAGATCGATCCTTGTTTCAAGATATGCATGCGATTTCTCGAACAGGGAACCGAGTGAATGTTCTTGATTTGACATGGAGTTTTTTATTTCATTTTTTGGCCATTTGTATTTTTTCATCGACAGTATCAATAAATTCACTGAATTTATTTTTCAGATTCTCGGCAACATCTGTTCCTTTCGTGTACATTTTCTTTCTGATTTTCTTTCCTTTTTCTGTAAAGAGGAGGCTTATTATTGCTCCTGCTGCTATGCCGGTAAGCAGACCACCGACGACTCTTTTTGTATTCATGATTTTAGTATTTATTGGTAACAGGCAATGATAATTAATAAAAAATCAGGCCATTTTGTATTTATAATTCATTCTATTTTGATTTATTTAATGTGAAAAATATTCCCCATTTACTATTTCTTCTTCCAGCAAACAAATTCCTTTCGCACGTGCATCAGCTATACCATTTCGGCATGATCTTTCTAATAATTCAAAGAAGGCATCCGCCAGGTTCGAATCCGTTAAACTTCCATTTTATGCAAAGATCATCATTTTGCTGTTTCCGATTATCTCAATGGATATCCATGCAGGTTAATGTCAGCATACGGCAAACAAACAATTTGTAAATCATTAGTATGGAAACTGCCAGGCATAATAGGAACAGGACGATCAGCCTAACCAGGAAGTGGATGACTGACACGGGAGATTTTTTATTGTTTACGCTGAGATATTTTAGGGAATTGATCAAGCCACCATTCGAGTGGAGAGAAACCATCTACCAATGTTATAAATCCGGTTATACTTCCTTGCCGCTAGTTGGAATCACTGCGTTTATCATGGGACTTGTACTTACCCTACAATCCAGGCCTTCGCTCTCGGTATTTGGCGCCGAATCCCTGTTGCCCGGAATGGTGTCGGTTTCGGTCGTCCGTGAGATTGGGCCCGTTATAACGGCGCTCATATGCGCTGGAAAAATTGGTTCGAGAATGGGGGCCGAGTTAGGTGCTATGCGTGTGACTGAACAAATTGATGCGATGGAAGTTTCTGCCATCAACCCTTACAAATACCTGGTTGTAACCCGGGTCACATCGACAACGCTTATGTTGCCACTTTTGGTTGTCGTGGCTGACGCCATTTCCTTATTTGCGTCTTTTATCGCAGTGAATATCCACGCTGACGTATCGCTGCTTCAATTTTTCTCACAAGCCATGGAAAAGCTTTCTTATAAGGATGTTATGCCAGCTTTAATAAAATCTGTATTCTTTGGATTTGCGATTGGCACCATAGGATGTTATAAAGGTTTCAATGCCGCGGGTGGAACTGCAAGTGTTGGCAAGGCTGCTAACACGGCTGTAATTGTTTCATCCCTGTCGATTTTTATCATTGATTTGATAACCGTTCAAATTACTGATCTTCTTTAATGCAAAATTTTAGATTGGTGGCAACAGATAATATAGTAAAGATCTCAAGTCTGAAGAAATCGTTCGATAGTATCACTGTATTGAATGATATCAATCTAAATATTTCGGAAGGTGAAAACCTGGTCGTCCTGGGCAAATCCGGCGCAGGCAAATCAACACTCATCAGATGCCTGATCGGGCTGATAAAACCGGATGAAGGTGAAATATGCATATTCGGGAAAAAAATGTCCGAGATAAGCTACGAAGAGCTGAATGAACTCAGGCTAAAAATGGGGTTTCTGTTTCAAAATTCTGCCCTATATGATTCTATGAGTGTCCGACAAAATCTTGCTTTTCCGCTGCGACGTCACAAAAAAGAATATTCGAAAGATCAGGTAGACCTTATGGTAGAAGATATGTTGGAGCACGTGGGGTTGAAAGGGGCCATAGACAAAATGCCTGCGGAACTCTCCGGTGGAATGAGTAAAAGAATTGGACTCGCAAGGACGCTCATGTTGAATCCCGCCATCATGCTTTACGATGAACCTACCGGAGGCCTGGATACCGTAACGGCAAAGGAAATCATTCAACTCATTCTTGATCTTCAAAAAAGGAAAAAGATTTCCTCCCTCATTATCACCCATGATTTAGCCTGTGCCCGAATGACGGCTGACAGAATTGTCATGATAAAAGAAGGTTCCATTGTAGCGGAGGGAACGTATGAGGAATTAGAAAAGAGCAAAGACGAAGGGATTTGTTCATATTTAGAAAAATCATAGTTTATGAAAAAGGAATCCTCTATCAGGTGGAAATTGGGCTTGTTCGTGACAATTGCTGTTATACTATTGATTGCAGGTTTATATGTAATTGGCAAACAGAGGAATCTTTTCGGATCCGTCTTTCACCTGAGGGCAATGTTCAGCAATGTAGGTGGGTTGAAAATGGGTAACAATGTCAGATTCGGTGGAATTAATATAGGGACCGTCGATGGTATCGACTTGATAACTGACACATCGGTCCTGGTGGAAATGATCATTCACAAAGATGTTCAGAAATTTATTAAGAAGGACGCATTGGCAAGTATCGGTTCCGATGGTTTGATGGGCGATAGGGTAGTTGTTATATCTCCAGGAACTATGACGCTTGTGGCTGTAAAAGAAAATGAAACGCTGGCAACGCATGCGCCAGCGGAAACATACCAGATTCTTGAAAGTTTGAAAACTTCAGCGGACAATGCCGCCGTGATAACAAAAGATCTTGCAGATATATCGAGAAAAATCAATAAAGGCAACGGTGTAGTCGCCAGGCTGATCGGCGATACAGCACTTTCATCCAATTTGAAGAAAACTGTTGTCAACCTGAAAAAAGGCTCGGAAGGTTTGAATGAGAATATGGAAGCTGCCAGGCACAACTTTCTTTTGAGAGGATATTTCAAAAAGAAAAGGCGCGAGGAGGACAAAAAGAAACAAGAGGCCAGTGAAGCTGATAACAAACAAAGTGAAAAGCCGGCCGGTAATCATTGAGCTTTCGATTTAGTTTTGTCAAATCCACAACTACAAGTCGTTTCCACAACTTGTGTACTAATTTCCCCAAGAGATTTTTGTATCCTAATGATTTTCATTCTGATATCTTTTTGGAGTCTAATTTGATTTACGCTTGTTAACAAATTGTTGCTGTATGCTTAATCAGGTTCAGGCTCAAAAACTTCAGCATAAGATTTTGCCTCATCATATCGCTCTTCTGAATCTTCTTCACCTGGATTCAATGGCCCTGGAGCAAAGAATAGAAGATGAAATCAATGACAATCCCGCATTAGAAGAGACCGGATCGCAGGATGACATTTCCACGGAAAAATTCAGCAAAGAAACTGTGCAGGATTTTCAAAATTGGGAAGAATACGGATATGATGATATTCCTGATTATAAAATGGAATATGAAAATTATCTTCCCTCAGACAAAATGCCTGACCGGCAATTGGCAGAGGTAGTAGATTTTCGCGCAGACCTGAAAAAACAATACAGGTTTGCAGATCTCCAGGAAAAGCAATATTCATTGGCTGATTTTCTGATTGATTCCCTCAATGAAGACGGATTCCTGTGCCAGGATCTGGAAACGATTGCTGAAGAAATTTCATTCAAGCAAAATGGCTGGGTAAAGGCTGAAGATATCGAGGGAATATTACTGACTATTCAGCAACTGGACCCCGCCGGAGTGGGATCCAGAGATATCAGGGAATATTTCCAAATCCAGCTTAAGAAGATGAAGCCGGCACCAGTCGTCGACTTGGCCATTGAACTACTAAATAACCATTATTCCGACCTGCAATGCTGCAACATAGAAAAAATCAGGCGGGACATGAAAATCCAGGAGCACGACTTCAAAAACATTTTGCATTTGCTCGGTACTCTTAGGAAAAGACCCATTGCCGGCTCAACGGATACTATTCAACCCAACAACACAGTCGTGCCTGATTTTATCGTCACGATGGAAGGAGAAGATATGAATGTCAATCTTTCCCGGCAGAGATCTGCGACGCTTCATGTGAGTCAATCGTGGATGGAAACGGTCCAGCAACTCGACCAGGATAAAAGTACAGACAAAAGCGCCAGACAATACATGCGAAGCAAATTGGCCTCTGCACAATGGTTCATCAAAGCAATTCGTGAAAGGGAATCGAATATGCTCAAGGTAATGAAGGCAATAGTTCAATTTCAATTCGAATATTTCAGGTATGGTGATACGATGCTTCTTAAACCGATGGTGCTAAAAAATATTGCAGAGATGGTGGGGTTGGATATCTCGACCGTATCCAGGATAACCTGCAATAAATATGTGGATGCGCCATTCGGCATTATTCTTCTTAAAAACTTATTCACGGAGGGATTAGCGAACAAAGAAGGCAATATTATCAGCAACAAAGTGATTCAGACAATCGTGGAAGAAGTGGTGAACAAGGAAGACAAGAAAAATCCTTACACGGACCAGCAATTAGCCGATATTTTATCGGGAAGAGGATACAATGTGGCTCGCCGGACGATCGCAAAATACAGGGACCAGTTAAATATCCCGGTGGCACAAATGAGAGCCGTATTGTTTTAGCTATTTCAAATATCAACACACTTATAATCTAAAATTTTATGAAGAAAATACTTGTAATTGATGATGACAGGGACATCTGCTTGTTGCTGAACCGGTTTTTATCAAGACGAGGTTATGAGGTAACGGAAATGTATACGGGAAAAAAGGCCCTGCATTGGCTGGATACCGTTCAGCCTGATTTGGTCATGTGCGACTACAGGCTGGAAGATATGGATGCCAGCACCATTTTGCCCGCCATTAAATCGAAATACCCCGATGTGCCCGTAATCATAATTACAGGTTACAGTGATATGAGGACAGCAGTGCGCGTGATGAAGATGGGCGCATATGATTATGTGACAAAGCCCCTTTTGCCAGATGAAATTGTTTTTACCATTCAGCAGGCTATTGAACACAGTGAAAAAAGTATGGGTCAACCACAAGGCAAACATGAATCGTCAAAAGAAGAAGCGGAGTCGAATGAATTTGAGCATCCTGAAGATGGCAGGTATGTTTTTGGTGATTCGGAAGCGTTCAGGAAAATATTAAAACAGGTTTCACTGGTCGCGCCAACTAACTACAGTGTGATTATTTACGGTGAAACTGGCAGCGGAAAGGAATCGGTTGCACAGGACATCCATAGTCGAAGCAAAAGAAGCGAGAAGCCTTTTGTCGCGATAGATTGTGGAGCGCTTTCAAAAGAGCTGGCAGCAAGTGAATTATTTGGGCATGAAAAAGGTTCATTTACGGGGGCGCTCAACCAAAAAATAGGAAGTTTTGAAATTGCAAATGGCGGAACGATATTTTTGGACGAGGTGGCTAATTTGTCCTATGATGTCCAGGTTTCATTATTGCGGGTAGTGCAGGAGAGAAAGATGAGAAGAGTAGGGGGTACGAAAGATATTGATCTCGACGTCCGCATCATTGTGGCCAGTAACGAATTATTGTGGAATGCTACACGGACAGGAAAATTCAGGGAAGATCTTTACCATCGTTTCAATGAATTCTCAATTGACCTGGTGCCGCTTCGGGAAAGAAAGGAAGATATCATGCTCTTCGCCAATCACTTTTTACGTTTGACAAACGAAGAACTCGGCAAAAGAGTAAAGGGCTTTACACCGGAAGTGGAGGAAATTTTTAAGAATTATGTCTGGTACGGAAATCTCAGGGAATTAAAAAATGTTATAAAGCGGGCTACCTTGTTGACCGAATCTGACTTTGTGGAAGCAAGGTCATTGCCGTTTGAGATATCTAATTTCAATAAACTTCAATTCTCTGACATGGCTCAGGCGGTGTCATCACCTATTGCTCCCAGCTACAATGAATTAAAAACCCGCCTGCCGAAATATTCCATCAATGAAACTTCTTTGAAGGAAGCCAGTATAGACGCAGAATACGAAATGATCCTGCAGGCGCTGAAAGAGGCGAACTACAATAAAAGCAAAGCAGCTCAATTACTCAAAATTGACCGCAAGACTTTATACAATAAGATGAGCTTGTATGAAGAATTGAGAAATCATTAATAAAAATCATAATCCCCTTACCATGCCTTTATCGATGACTAACAAAATTGTTGAGGAAGTGCCGAATAATACCGATTTAACACCGATTCGCGTTCTGATCGTTGATGACGACGAAGAAGATTTTTTTATCACCAGTGAATTCATAAGGAATATCAAGACCAAGAATTTCATTATTGATTGGTCCTATTCTTACCAGGATGCATTGGATCGGATTTGCAGTGCCGGATATGATATCTATTTCATCGACTACTACCTTGGTGCACACACGGGCCTCGAGCTTCTTAAAGAGGCTATTGCAAGGCAATGTGAACAACCGCTCATCCTGTTGACGGGAATGGGAAATCCAAGAATAGATGTAGAGGCAATGCAGGCAGGTGCATTCGATTACCTGGTGAAATTGGAATTGAATACCGAGAAAATAGAAAGAACGATCCGGTATGCGATTGAACGTGCCACAACGCTGAAAATATTAAAGGCCAAAGAAAAAAAATTTCGCAATGTTTTTGAGCAGTCGCGCGATGCTGTTTTCCTTACCGACCCGGAATTGCGATTTAAGGATGTAAACTTAATTTCTGCTGAATTATTCGGCTATGGCCAGGATGAATTAATCGGGATGAGCTTATACGATTTCCTGGTCAATAAAGATGAAAAAAGGTCGATCCAGGAAAATCTAAAGCGAATAGGCCATGTTGAAGACAAAGAAGTAGAGATCATGTCAAAAAGCCTTGAAAAAATCTCCTGCATTATTTCGCTCTCAATAGAAAAGGACGGGGAAGACTATATTTATGTACAGGGGATTTTACATGATATTACCAATCTAAAAAATTCTGAGAAGATCACATTGCAAGCGGAGAAGTTGGGAGCTGCCAACCGTTTGGTAAGGACACTGGCCCATGAGGTAAGAAACCCGCTAAATAATATAAATCTGTCCATCGATCAGCTTTTGCAGGAAAATGGCGGAGAAATCACGCAGTTGTATTTGGATATCATAAGAAGGAATAGCAAAAGGATCAACGATCTCATTTCTCAACTATTGGATTCCTCCTCTTACCAGGAAGAAAACGCTCTGGAGAGGAAAGCTTTGCAGGCCATCCTCGACGAGTGTATTTCCACGATCATGGATCGGATTCTGCTCAAGAAAGTAAATTGGAAAGTAATTTACCCGGATGAACCTGCATACATCATGGCAGATCCGCCAAAATTGAAAATTGCATTCACAAATATTATCATCAATGCAATAGAAGCAATGAAAGAGGAGCAAGGCCAGCTGGATATCAGTGTCTCGATCCAGAATGGGCACCATCTTGTTTACATTAAAGACAATGGAAGTGGCATCAGCCCAGAGAATCTACCGCATTTGTTCGAACCCTACTTCACATTTAAAAGAAATGGCCTTGGGATAGGATTGGCCACGACTTTAAATATCATTCGATCACACAAAGGAAGTATCGATGTGCAGACCAGCCTGGAAAATGGATCAACATTCATCCTAAAATTCGAACGTGCCTGATCTCACAATGCAAAGGCTCTGATTAACCTTCATACTTAGGCGAAAAAGCCTGATGCGTTTGCGGGGATATAGGATTTAACTGTAAAATAGATTCCCGGAATTATAATATTCCCGGCCTCCTCCAAATAGGTTTAGATTTACTACCAGAATGCTCCTGAGGCACTTCTGGAAAGTAAAACTGCTAATTTATGTTCCAGGATAAATACAATCTGGGAAAACAATACAGAAATAAGGTAGGCAGAGGCAGCCATGCAGATTGGAGAGTCCCGGCGGACCGTCCATCTGTTGTGAACATGATTGGTTTATCCAATTATGACCGGGTTCCCGAATTGGTGCCTGTTCGCCATGCGAGGATGAGTGCTTCGCCTTTCGTTTTTTACAGGGCTACGGCCTCATTAATGGCCCGGGACCTTTCTCATACACAATCGTCGGGGATCGTTACCCAGGTCTGTGGAGATTGTCATTTGATGAATTTTGGCGGCTTTGCCACGCCGGAGCGTCATTTGATATTAGACATCAATGATTTCGACGAAACTATTCCTGGCAATTGGGAGTGGGATTTGAAGCGGCTTGCAGTCAGCTTCGTACTTGCCGCCAGAGAAAAGAAACTCAATAACGGAAGCGGTGATGATTTGGTGCATGCTGTAGTTACTTCCTACCAAAATGCCATCAACGAATTTTCGGAAATGAATTTTTTGGATCTGTGGTATCTGAAATTTGATATTGAAGAACTGGTTCAAAAATCGAAGTCTGTCGAGTTAAAGGCTCGTCTCGCCAAGACCTTATCAAAAGTGAATAAGCAATCGCATGACACGGTATTCTATAAGATGACGAGCGACAATATGGGCAAATTTTCAATAACCGAACAAACGCCCCTGATTTTTCATCCTTTCAATGTGGAAGAATCCATGGACATGATTAACATCTTTCTTGGCCAGTATAAAGATACTCTTCAGCCAGACAGGAGAATTTTGTTTGAACAATATCGTGTTATAGATGTAGCCTTGAAAGTAGTTGGCGTGGGAAGTGTAGGGACGAGATGCTTTGTAGTTCTTCTGCTCAATGATAATAAAGAGCCACTCTTTTTGCAGGTTAAGGAGGCCAGGCAATCGGTACTAGAGCCATATATTGCACCTAGTCAATTTAAGCACCAGGGAGAACGCGTAGTCTATGGGCAGCGACTGATGCAATCGGCCAGCGATATTTTCCTTGGATGGACAACTGGTCCCTTAGGGAGATATTACTATATTCGTCAGTTGAGGGACAAGAAAATTTCACCTGTCATTGAAACCATGGACAAGAACCTGCTAGGCATTTACGCAGGTTATTGCGGAAGGATACTCGCAAAAGCTCATAGCAAGACTGCTCAGGGTCCACTGATTTGTGGCTACATAGGAAAGAGCGACGCCCTGGCAGACGCCTTCATTCTCTTTTCGAGGAAATATGCTGATCAGACGGAGAAGGATTATTCGGACTTTATGAAAGGAATTCGGACCGGCGAAATTCATGCAGATGAAAACTCGAACATCAAGACTGTCTCTCTGATCCCTCACAATTAAAATCGTTCAAGGCCTTGCACTTCATCAAAAAAATTCCAATCTAAAATTGCTGATATGGCGGATGAGAGCGCCCACTCGTTAACAGATTTTTCATTTATTCAAAATGGGATATTCTATAGCTGGCTTCAAAGGCTTAATCTGGCGGGTCCGTCTACCCGAAGTTATTTACTCCGGATACTTGCAATTTGCGGAATTGTATGGCTGCCTTTATTAATACTTACTCTTTTGCAAGGTTTGACCTTCGGTCGTCAAGTAGAAATACCTTTCGCACACGATTTTGTAACGCATGCCCGGCTGCTGGTTATTATTCCGATCCTTGTTTTTTCTGAAAGATCTGTGGATTACCGGCTGAAAGAATTGAGCCGTTTTTTTTTCACAGCGGGAATCCTTAATAAAGATGACTATTCAAAATTTGCGAAGATCAAACAGGCCATCGTCCGATACTCATTATCCTGGTGGGCCGACCTTGTCATTCTTATTTTAATTGCTTCTAATATAGTCATCAGGTGGAAAAGTCAGCCGCACGTCTCAAGCTTTTGGGTACTCCGTCCTGAGAACGGCACCGAAGTCATATCATGGGCGGGAATATGGTATCTCTATATTAGCATTCCCTTATTTCAATATTTATTGTTGCGCTGGCTCTGGCGCTGGATCTTGTGGCTGATCTATTTTAGAAAAATTGCACATCTGCCTTTGAAATTGAATCCCTCACATCCTGATAAGGCTGGTGGCCTAGGATTTCTCGGCATTCAGCCGGCGCCGTTTCTTTCTGTCACCCTTGCCATGTCGATGCTTGTATCAGTCGCCATTGCAGGACAAATTTTCTTCTTTAAGGTCCCATTGAGAGAATATTACGTTTTGCTGGCGGGGGTGGCTTTTCTCGCCATCATTTTAAATGTATTACCTCTTCTCATGTTTATGCCAACTATGGCTAAGCACAGAAGGAAAGGCATCTTTGAATATAGTGCCCTGATCCAGGAACATCATCGTGAATTCGACCAGAAATGGCTCAATAAAAAAACAGATGAACAAATTCTGGGTACAAGTGACCCATCTTCCATGATTGATATCAATAGTTCTTTTGAATCGGTCATCAATATGCGCTTTTTCCCTTTTGATATTCGGATCATGTTCACAACTATCTTAATCGTGATTCTGCCGATATTACCATTGATGTTTTTTGAGTACAATTTAATGGACGTGATAAAGGAAATCATGAAACTATTGCTCTGATTTTTTAATCCGTTGTTGTCAATGGCAAATTTGACTCATTGATTTTTTTGGTTGGGTGGTTGTTTAAGAATTTTCATTAGTACCTGTTCTGTTGCAGTAAGTCCCGATTTGTCGCGGGAGCTTTCTTTATCATTTAACTCAGAGATGTATTGCGATAAATTGTTTTCTTCATAGAGCTGGATTAATCCTGGCAACACATAGTATTTTTTACAGATAGCCCTGGAGTTTCCCAACTTTTTACTTACGATATCCAGCACCATAACGGTATTTTTCTTGCGTTCGGCGTCGGAGATTGCCTCATCGAGAGAACTAAATGCTTCAAGAGCGTGTATGGAACCTGCCCAGGTCCTGAAATCCTTGGCAGTAAAATCCATTCCCGTTGCCGATTTTATGTAATCGTTGACCATACCCGATTCCACTGGTTTTCTTTCTCCCTTGTCGTCATAATATTGAAACAATTCTTTCCCTGGTATATCCCTGCATTCCTTCACCAGCCTGGCCAGCCTTCGGTTTCGGATAGTGACTGATTGCTGGATTCCTTTTTTGCCCTTGAACGAAAATCGAAGTTGGTCTCCCCTTATGTTCACGTGTCTATCCTTGAGAGTCGTCAGGCCATAAGAACCATATTTTTTTTCATAGTTATTGTTTCCAATCCTGATATATGTCCGCTCCATCAAACTGATGACTGCAGCCAAAACTTTTTCCTGGGTCAGTTCTTTTTCAGCTAAATCTTTTTCCAGTCTGGTTCGCAGGCGGGGAAGTGATTTCCCGAATTCATACAAGTGATGAAATTTAGTTTCTCGTCTTACCAGGCTCCAGAGCTCGTGGTATTTGTATTGTTTTCTTTTCATGAGGTCTAAGCCTGTAGCCTGGATATGTCCATTCTCTAAAGCGCAGATCCACACTTCAGTCCAGGCGGGGGGGATGGCCAGTTTCCGAATGCGATTGAGTGTTTTTGGATCTGAAAGCTTTTTGTTGTTGAGAACATAATAAAATCTTTTCCCTTTTTTGATCCGCCTGATACCGGCCTGGCTATCTCTCACGTATATCAACTCGGCGGCGGAGGCCGATTTCTTATAGTCTCTATTGGCCTGAAGAAACTGCTTATGTGATAATTGAATTTCGGATTCATTCATATAAGTCAACTATATCAAAAATTAAATGCCAATGCCTTTCTTTACTATTTCTTGTAGAGTTTTCTCCACGTATGAATTCTTTTTTCTTTTTTTGACAAAATAAAAATCGGGGTACGCAATTTGTCATATCTATCATGGAATGGCTATGCGAAATAATTAATACAGAGTTTATGAATATCCAGGATTTTAATTACCTCGACGGCATTGCAAAAACGGAAGTGTTATCGATAATGGGCGTTTACCTGGCTGAAAGATTTGAAGGGTGTTTTAGAATAACCTTGTACCAGGTGGAGAATTTTTATGTTGAGATTTATTACCACACAACCCGGTACTTTTATATCTGCATCAGGAGCTTTGAAGACGTTGGTGAGCTATCTCCTTATTTGCAAGACGTAGATATTTCGGAGGCTTACAGCGTTTTAGATTGATAACCGGGGGAATTCAACTTAGAAACAAATAATTTCAAAAGCGGAAGCTGACACTGCTTATTGATTCGCGGAGTAACAAACGATTAACTATACTGGGCAGACTTCGTCACTCAAACCATTAGCATCATATTTTCAATCTGCACCTAGAGAGCGAAACCCCTACTAATCAACCAATTCCTTATTTTCAGAATGCGATTACTCTTTGTTGCCTGAACCGCAATTAACAATTGATTGGGTGATATTTCCCATCTTTTTGCCCAGTAGACGACCTCTTCTACTCGCGTCATATCAAGACGCCTGTTTCTTTCTTGTTTTTCCATTTCTTTTCCCATTCTACCTTTTTAAAATACAAATGCAAGGCCTGTGCCAATGCGTGTTTGAGTTAAGACTATTTCAGGCACCGGGATTTGATTAATTCGCGTAAATTTATCAGTCAAAAGATTGGTCATGCGGATTCAAGTAATTTTTCCTTCAGTTGCCTGTATTTTATTATTTTCCTGCCACAATACGAACAATACAGATTCGGTAAATGATATTTTCAAAGTAAGGGTCGACGGTGCAGTTTCCTGTACCTCAATAGGTTTGATTCCCGCCGACAGCGTTTTATACATGCATGGCGGAGGCAATGATTTTAAACCAACGATCGCCAATGAAATAAAACCGGTAGCTGATATTAAAGGAATGGTCTGGATCCCCGGGGGAGAATTCAGTATGGGGGGTGTCAATCCGGTAGGCATGCAGGACGGCGGTAATCAAGCCATGAATGATGCCAGGCCAGTTCATCGGGTTTATGTCGATGGTTTTTTCATGGATGAATCTGAAGTGACCAATGCAGAATTTGCTGCATTTGTAAATGCCACAGGTTATATAACGGTAGCGGAAAGAAAACCTACAAAAGCCGAATTCCCTGATGCGCCGGAAGAAAACCTGGTTGCAGGTTCTGTTGTCTTCACACCGGCAGTTGTAACAGATTTAAGCAATCATTATCGCTGGTGGAATTATGTCAAGGGTGCCAGTTGGAAGCATCCGACAGGACCCGATAGTGATCTGAAAGGAAAAGAGAATTATCCCGTCGTCCAGATCTCTTGGGAAGATGCGGTTGCATATGCCCGTTGGGCCGGGAAGCGATTGCCAACGGAAGCCGAATGGGAATTTGCAGCACGTGGCGGCAAAGCAGGTGAACTTTACCCATGGGGTAATCAGTTCAAACCTAACGACCGTTATATGGCAAATATTTACCAGGGCCAGTTTCCTTCACATGATGAAGGCAGTGATGGCTTTCCTGGTATAGCTCCAGTCAAACAATTTCCGGCAAATCCATACGGATTGTATGACATGGCCGGCAATGTTTGGGAATGGTGCAGTGACTGGTACCGTCCCGACTATTATGCAAGACTCGCTGCTTGGGGACTTTCAAAAAATCCAAAAGGGCCCGATGCATCGTTCGACCCGGCAGAACCCGGACAAAAAAAGAAAATACAGCGCGGAGGTTCATTCCTTTGCACCGATCAATATTGTACAAGGTATATGGTAGGAACCCGTGGCAAGGGAGAATACCGCTCGGCTTCCAACCACGTGGGATTCCGATGTGTCAAGGATATTGTCAAGAAGGAACTTGCCTCCAAGCAAAACACGAATCACCACGGCAGTTAACAGTTAAATTCATCAATAATATCTGATCCTTCCCTGTCTACAGATAAATTAAATAATTTGTCTAAGGAAATGTATGTCGAAAGCTGTGATGGCTAGATCTGTTTGTCCAAATTAATCCTGCTCTTGAAATAATCAAACCTTGTATCAATTACCTAAAGAATTGCTATGAAAAATGAGATCAACTTAAAGCTTTCGGGAGGCAAAATGCTTTCCCTTAGATCAGCTTTTCTTATTCTGGTATTGTTGGTTTCTTGTCTTTTCACGACGGCTCAAATGAAAGATACGACTGGCAGGAACCGAAAGAATGTGATCAGGTATGATCTTTCGGGAGGATTGTTATTTGGTATTGACAAGTATATTGTTTTCGGCTATGAGCGCGTAGTGGGGAAGCATCAAAGTTTTTCAATCAATATTGGCAGGGTAGCTCTTCCTAAATTCATCTCTGTCATCACAGACAGTTTCAATTTAACCCAGAATTCAAAAAGCAATGGCTTTAACATTTCTGCTGATTACAGATTTTACTTGGCAAGTGAAAATAAGTTTGCGCCACCTCATGGCTTATATATAGGACCTTATTTTTCATTTAACGAGTTTGATCGCGACAACGAATGGGATTCCAGAAACTCTAATTCAAGCACCTTTATTAAAACCCATAGTAAGTTGACCATTCCAGCTTTCGGTGCTGAATTAGGGTACCAGTTTGTTTTATGGAAAAGGGTTGCATTGGATTTGATGATGCTGGGGCCTGGACTTGCTTCATATAAATATGCGGTGACTTTTGATGAGAATATTGATGAAGCTAAGAAACAACAAATCCTGGACGCATTAAAGCAAGTGATCTCTCAGAAATTTCCAGGGCTGAACTATGTTTTTTCCAACCAGGAATTTAAGGCTAACGGTGTGATACGAACCTGGAGTCTCGGATATAGATTTATTATTCATATCGGATTTGTGTTCTAGCCGGAAGTGAACTGAGGTCAATGGTCAGGACTAGATACACACAGAGACTTTTGACTCCCAATCCTGAGTTTCGACTTTTTGTAGTAACTTATCGCGGATGTTTCTTTATCATAGAAAGTCGATTTTAATTTGCGTTTTTTTTGTTACCAGCTTTTTTCTTTCGCAATTTTTTGTTGCCTGTAAAAATAGAAATGAGGAAGCTTTAGACGATTATGGAGCCAGGGGAAAGTTATTAGCTCACCAATACTGTCAAAGTTGTCATTTGTTTCCGGAACCCGACCTGGCCAACAAGAAATCCTGGACAGATGGAATCTTGCCACAAATGGGGCCTCGACTTGGAATATTCAGGTACAATGCCGTCAATTATCCATCGAGTCGTTATGATATTAACATAATCGGAAAAAATTACTATCCAACTCATCCGCTAATGAGTGATGAGGATTGGGGAGCGATATTAACTTATTACGCTGAAGCGGCTCCCGATTCTCTTCCTTCTCAAAAAAGGGATGAGCCGATTTCCCCGAATACACCACTTTTTCAACCGATCGTGCCTGCCGTAAAGTATCCTAATCCTGTCACCACATTCCTTTCCGTCGATACTTCGGATTTGCCTCACCGTTTATTGCAATCAGATGGACTAAAGCATGCCTTGTATATGTACGACAGTCAGCTGAATTTGTCCGACTCCACTTCTTTTTATGGTACGCTGCTGGATGTGATTGTGAAAAAGGATACTATGCTATTTTGTAATGTGGGGATCATTAATCCAAATGACGGAAGATTCGGTACTGTTGAAGTTATTGCGACCAATAAGAAAAATGAAAATCTGAAAATAACATCCCGGGGTTCTGCTCCGAGGATTGCTGATAGTCTTAGACGTCCGGTTCAAATCACGGAAGCCGACCTGAATGGTGATGGTCGGAAAGACTTAATTGTTTGTGAATTTGGCAACTTGTTAGGTAGCTTGACCTGGTATGAGAACGAAGGAGGCACAACATACAAACGGCATGTATTACGCGCACAACCTGGAGCGATCAACGCTATTGTTCAGGATTATAATCATGATGGATTACCTGATATCTGGGCCCTCTTCTCACAGGGAGATGAAAGTATCGTATTATTTACTAACAAAGGAAACGGCGTTTTCGATCAGGAGCAGGTATTGCGCTTTCCTTCCATCTACGGATCTTCTCATTTTGAGTTAAATGATTTTAATGGGGATGGATTTCCGGACATTTTGTATAGCTGTGGTGATAATGCAGACTATTCGCAAATATTAAAGCCCTATCATGGCGTTTATATCTTTTTGAATGATGGCAAGCAACATTTTACGCAAAAATTCTTTTACCCTATCCATGGCTGTTATAAGGCCGTTGCCAGGGATTTTGATGGAGACGGTGACCTGGATATAGCCACGATTTCATTTTTTGCCGACTATGCCCGCGATCCGTCAGAAGGATTTGTTTACCTGGAGAACAAGGGTAACTGGAAATTTGCACCTTCCACCTTGCCAGAAGCGGAAAGTGGCAGATGGCTCACTATGGCCGTTGGAGACCTGGATGGAGATGGGAAAGATGACATCATTCTGGGTAATTTTTCTGTTGGTCCCACGCCGCTGAAATCCAGGTCAAATTGGAAGGAAGGGCCGCCCTTTCTATTCTTGAAAAATAAAGGGAAATAGCTGTTTGGGTTCAATCAAATTCGACTACAGCCTTGAGCACCCCCAACTCAGGCTTGTTCAAATCCGGAAAAATATCTTTCAATTTCGCAAATGGAATGCGATGAGTGATGAATGAATTGGGACTAACGAGTTTTTGTCGAATGCATTGTATGACCCAACTAAAATCCTCCCTGGTCGCGTTTCGGCTACTCATGAGCGTTGCTTCCCGCTTGTGAAATTCGGGATGACTGAAACTTATCTTTTCCTTTTGAAGTCCCACCAATACGAATCTGCCTCCAAATGCGATATACGGAAACAACGATTCAATGGCTTTGAGGTTGCCTGTTGCATCCATGATAACCTGGGGCATCGATCCGCCGGTCCATTCCCTAAGTTGTTCAAAAGAGTCGCGTGATCTGCTGTCTAGTAAATATTTTAAGTTTAAAATAGACTTTGCAAGCCTGAGTCTTGCTGCATTTACATCCATGAGGATAACCTGCGCCCCGGCTATTTGCGCGAACGCTGCAGTAGCCATTCCGATTGGACCCGCACCAGCAATCAAAACAAATTCTCCTCTTTTAATCCCTGCTCTTCGAATGGCGTGGGCGCCGATGGAGAGTGGTTCAACCAATGCCAACTCGTCCATAGTTAAACCTTCAGCCTTTATGAGTGAATTAATTGGGACCTGGAAAAAATCCCGCATGCCGCCATCCACATGAACGCCACAGACTTGCAATTTTTCGCAACAATTTTCTTTTCCTGATAGGCAGGGCAGGCAAGAGCCGCAATTAAAATAGGGAAGTATAGTAACGGACTCGTTGTCGTCATATCCTGGGATATCCTGATTGCTGACAAGTACTCCCGCAAGCTCATGGCCGAGTATCCTTGGATATTCAAAAAAAGGTTGGGTTCCTTCGAAAGCATGTAGATCTGTGCCACAGATTCCGACGCGGCTCATTTGCAAGAGTGCCATATCGCGCTTTGGAACTGGCATATCTGCAGATATAAATTCAAATTGTCGTGGTGACCGGCAAACAAGGATATTCATACGTTAAATTTTACATTATTTTTTGATTGCAAAAAATTTGGCATTCAAATCGCTGGATTCAGGCTTTATTATTTTGATGATATGGTGAGAAATAAGGAGTTTGACTGCGTACTTTCTGTGCGCAGAATTCGTTTTAGAAATCTAGAAAATCCGAACTTATGATAGCAATTGGTTCTGCAGAAAAGATTAAATCTATCGTCGCTGCCAAGTTGGGTCTTGAAGAAAACAATATCCGTCCGGACACGACCTTTCACAAGGATCTGGGCATAGATTCTCTGGACCTGGTGGAAGTGATTTGGGAGGTTGAAAAGAAGTTTAAAGTAACGATTCCAGACGAGGAATTAGAGCGTTTGCACACGATTGGCGATCTGGCCGATTTCGTTGATCAAAGAATATAACCGGACTTGGTTTCTTAAAAGATTGGAATTCAATAAGAAATGCAATTCATGCTGCTAGTTCGCTGGCAATCAGCCACCCGTGCGCAGCGAATAAAGTGCTAAGATTTTATCAGTAAGGCTTTTTTTTGTTCTACTGGCATGTGAATTGCAGCTATTAAAGTGGACATGGACGGTTTTTTTAGAAATTACATGTCAATAAAAATCAATATGCCCCGGAGTCTCTACTTCGGGGTTTTTTCATGAGCTATAAGTTCCACCATTCTTTTTGTGGAATGGGTCCCTGCAAATAAAATGGTTCACCAATCATAGGCGTAGCTACCTGAAGACCACAGGGACCAGCTTTGATTAAAACCCGCTTAATGGGTTCATCCCAGGGATGGAGCGAGAGACTGAACTTACCCCAGTGCACCGGCAACAAAACTTTCGCATTAAGATCCATGGCCGCCTGCACCGTCTCCTCTGGCATCATATGAATCTGAGGCCAGGACTGATTGTACTGGCCCGATTCCAGGATCGCTAGATCCATGGATCCAAATTTCTCTCCGATTGCTCTGAAATGGCTATCATATCCGCTATCGCCACCAATATAAATTTTGATGGCATCTTTTTTCAGAACAAATGAAGACCACAATGTTTTGTTTCTGTCAAAAGTCCTTCCTGAGAAATGGCGCGCAGGCGCTGCCGATAATTCAAGGTCTTGATTTATTTGAATCGATTCCCACCAATCCAGCTCTTGGATGAATTTCTTTTCCAGACCCCAATATGCCAAGTGAGAACTCACACCCAGCGAAGTGCAAATTTTTTTAATAGAAGGTTTCAATGCCACGATTGTTCTGTAGTCAAGATGGTCGTAATGATCGTGCGTGAGGATAAGTAGATCGATATCGGGCATATCACCCGGGCCATATTTCTCTGTGCCAGGAAAACTTTTTGTCAATAGTGGAAACGGCGATGCATATCCGCTAAACACCGGGTCTACCAAGACATTAAATCCATCGAGATGTATTAAATAAGATGAGTGACCGAACCAGCACAAAAAAGATTTCCCCGGGACCGGATATCTCAGGTCGGTAATGACGGAAGGAATTTCTTTGGGAGGCTTTGTATTCGCAGGTTTATTCATGAAGCGCCACATGATAGTCAGGAATGACTCATTTCCCGCCATCATGATTGTGTTGGAAAAGTTATGAAATTCACCGTCTTTGTATTGACTTGATTTCTTAAGTTCTTCTAACAATTCTCCGCTGGGCTTTTTACCGAAGGCTTTCAATAACTGCATAAAACTTCCTCGATTTTTTTGGTTGCCGATGTTTTGTAGATAACCATCTGTCGTCTCATTTAGAAAACCATCAAAAACTTCGACCGGTATGGAAATGCAGGAGATCTCAAGTTTATTGTATTAACGCCGAATATATTGACCCCCGTCGATAAATAGATGGGACTGAACTTAATTTCCTAACAGTCATGTACCCCGCTTTTTCAAATATTTTCTTTAGCGATTCAAACGATACCGGGAAAGGCACCCACCGGTTTGCCTCATCCGTATCGTATTCTACCATGATCCAAACCCCATTTTTATTCAGCATCCTGCTTATATTTCGGACGAATAAAATTTTGTCTTTTACAAAATGAATTGAATTTGCCATTAAAATTCCATCTATGGTCGTGAATGGCAGCGGCGACTCGACGAAATCCATCTGAACATTTTCAATTTGGACACCGTTCATAGACTCTATATGAGGTTTATGCTTATCTATAGCATAAATCGTTGAACCGTTCGATAGTCTGCTAGCCAGAGCGCGGGTAAACAAGCCAGCACCACAACCCAGGTCAGCCCATTTCTTGTGAGTTGCAAGATCTAATCCTGTTTCAATTAGTGCTAAGGCGTCAGATAGTTTCATTGATTAGCTGAATGATTCTGAGCATAGGATAGGATAAATTATGCATAACACGTGTTTTTCTATATTGTTTCGGATTAAATGATCAATTCTCGCCGTCTTTTCACGGCGGACTGCATTAGAATAAATGGCAGACCCTGTCCTACACGGGTTTAAATTTTATAGATTTTCCCAATGCCAGTGGTCCATATTTGTTCTGAAAGTCGACATGCAGTTAATTTGATCGATGAGCCGGACTTGCAAATGGATATATAGATCGCCACATCCTATACAGGACTATGCATGGAAAGATTATCCAGGCCGAATTTGCCAGGAATACACGAAATAATGCAGGCGATGCATGTTCGCCCCTGACTTCTTCAAATAGAATGATCGTAACGTTCGTCAACATCACTGAAGCCCAAACAATGCTCCCAAATCTGATCCAGTTTTTCCCTTTCAGGTAGGCATATATCGCAAACACATAGAAGGGACCAAAAAAAATGGCGTCAATCCATATTGTCGCCCTCCACCAGGCGGGCCTCGTTATTAATAGCGGATCGAAATTTCGCCCGTACCAGTGAACGAGATCGACCATTTTAGCGGGAGGCCATTGGGGGTAAGCAAAATGATTGGCATCTGAAATGACCAGTTGCTCTAAATCCACGATATATGTGACAAAGAATAGATTGATAATGAAAAAAATGATCACTGCAATATCCACAGGGCGTTTAGCAAGCGGAAGAGAAGGAGGCGGCATATTTAAAATTCGGTGCCTTAAAATACTTAAAATGTATGAATTTCAAATTGATGTTTAGAGCCACGGGTTCGAAAATAAGAAAAGGGCGGCTTTGCAACCTGGCAATAAGAATTTGCCTCATTTTTTCAAATAAATCACAGCCCCTGGTTATGCAAAATCAGAGGACCGATTCATCCGGTAACAGTGCGGGTCAAACGAAAATTATTCATGTGGTATTTAGTATACTATTAAAGTGTGGCCGGAATTTAAGTTACTCAAAGCTCCCGGGCAATTATTGAGGTCGCGATAAGCCCGAAAATAGTCGTTTTTGCACCCCAATTGAATATTTAGTTGGCAGTAATTTTGTTATCAACAATAGGGTTCGCATTCAAAGAACTATTCATTCCAAATCTTTTTATCAAATTAAACTTTATTAAAATGGCAACGATCAATCCTTATCTGAATTTTCCGGGCAATACTGAACAGGCCTTCAATTTTTACAAAACCATTTTTGGTGGCGATTTTGCTGCCATCCAGAGATTCAAAGACACGGAATTTGGAAAAAACTTAACTCCTGCCGAGCAGGAAAAAATAATGCATGTCTCTCTGCCAATTGGTAAGAATGTTTTGATGGGAACCGATGCGTTGGAATCGATGGGCCACAAAGTAAATGCCGGGGACAATTTTTCAATTACTGTGGGTCCTGAAAGCCTGGACGAGGCGCATCGTGTTTTTGATGGACTTTCCAAAGGCGGGAGAGTGATTTCTCCATTGAAAAAAGAATTTTGGGGTGATTATTTTGGTCAGTTGGTGGATCCATTTGGTATCCAGTGGATGATTAATTATCACGAAGAGCAGAAGTGATTTGTCTTTGCTTTTGGGAGAAAATACCGGCAATATTGTCCGGTTTCAATTGAAGCTTGTGTCTTTCCTATATAATTAACTATTATGGAAATCTCATCAAATCCTCCGAAAAATGGGTTGCTACAGCACCATCCGGTTGTAACGACACAGGAATGGCTTGAAAAGAGAAAAGAGCTTCTTATAAAAGAAAAAGAGCTCACCCGTCTACAGGACGCCATTGCCGCAAAAAGGAGAGAGTTGCCCTGGATCAGAATTGAAAAGAATTATGTCTTTGATGCACCAGAAGGGAAAATGACATTCTCCGAACTATTCAAGGGCCGCAGTCAATTGATCGTTCAACACTTTATGTTTGGTCCAGGCTGGCAGGAAGGTTGTCCAGGCTGCTCTTTCAGTGCAGATCATGTAGATAGTGCATTCATGCACCTCGTGCATAATGATGTGAGCTTTGTCGCAATTTCCAGGGCTCCTCTCTCCGAGTTATTGCCTTTCAAAGAGAGAATGGGCTGGAAGTTTGATTGGGTATCCTCAAATGAGAACGAATTCAATTTTGATTTCAATGTTTCATTTTCGCCTGAACAAAAAGAAAAGGGTTTCGTCTATTATAATTATGACAATCAACCATTCGAAAGTGATGAGCTTCCGGGTCATAGTGTCTTTTACAAGAATGAAGAAGGAGAAATCTTTCACACTTACTCAGCATTTGCCCGTGGAGCTGAGCATCTGTCATCTGCCTTTAGTTTTTTGGATATGACGCCAAAAGGCAGAAATGAAAAAGGTCCATATTTTAACCTGATGGATTGGGTAAGGCACCATGACAAATATCCTTCTAACACTTCGGATCAACCAAAAGGGAAATCATCCGCGCAGGCTGGAACCTGCTGCGGCGCGGAGGGCCATTCAAAATGAAAAATTGCTCATGCCATATTAATAATGCGGTTGAGCCTGGTCGTAATACAGAAAGGACTCAACCAATTAATGATCAGGAGAAACGAAGAGGAACCTTCCGTTGGCGGTTTATGTTAAAGTCAGTTGCACCGGGTGCGGCATTTGTTTTCATCCCAAAATGTCCGCTTTGCCTGGTAGCGTATATTTCGTTGATTTCGGGAGTTACCGTCTCGTCTACAACGGCCGGCTTTTTGCGATATTTCATGATTTTGCTTTGTCTTGGATCTTTTGTTTATTTTGTATATAGGGCGTTTTTTAATGGAAAATGGATATGGAAGAAAAGGATTGGATTCAAAAGACTCTTAATAAAAACCAGGTTTTGAACAGGGCAAAACATAAACGTTGCAGGTTGTCAGTCTTTGTGTCGATTTTTATTGGCATAGTAATTTGCTTTCAACTATTCTCACCTGTCTATAGTCAAATTCCAAAGAGCGCCTCTGAAGGGATCGTTACTGAAAGCCTTGAATCTGCGGGTATTGATTCCACACTCTTGGATAAGATGACTGCTGCGATTGAATCAAACGAATATCCAAATATTCACAGCGTACTCATCCTGTCAAACGGGAAACTTGTGTATGAACATTATTTTCCTGGCAAGGACGAAATTTGGGGTCATCCCATTGGGATTGTAAATCATGATCGCGATAGTTTGCATGATATGCGAAGTGCTTCAAAAAGTGTTGTTTCGGCTTGCATTGGCATTGCGATAGGCAAAGGACTGATCAGGAATGAAAATGAAAATATCTGGAAATTCTTTCCGGAGTACGCAGATCTGGATTCAGGTGACAAAGCAAAACTAACATTGAAGGATCTACTCACCATGTCGAGTGGATTGGACTGGGATGAGAGTATTTCATACAATGACCCGACAAATAGCGAAATTCAAATGGATTACAGCATTGATCCAATCCGTTATGTTCTTAGCAGGCCTCTTGCTCATCCAATTGGAGCTGTATGGAATTACAATGGTGGTGGGACTGAGGTGCTTGCTGCCGTAATTCATAAAGTGGACTTTATATTGATGCTTTTGCAGAGCAATATCTGTTCAAGCCAGTTGGAATTGCACATTACTATTGGACGAAACTGCCATCCAAAGGCCCCAATAAACAGATACCTGCGGCTGCCTCAGGGTTGAGACTTCGCTCAAGGGACCTCATGAAATTTGGAATGCTTTATATGAACGGCGGAAAATGGGAAGGAAATCAAATTATACAGGCTAACTGGGTTTCGGCTTCGCATCAATCATACATCAATCGGAACAAACCTGACCAGGGATATGGCTATCAATTTTGGACATGGGACGATAAAGTTGGACCGCGAGCTATACACCTTGTCGCAGCGGTCGGCAATGGTGATCAACGGATATTTTTTGATCATGCAAATCAATTGATGGTCGTGACTACTGCAGGTAATTACAACCAATGGACAATCAAGAATAATACCAGGGCATTGTTGATGAATTTTATTTATCCTGCATTTCTTCACTAGCACCTGGAGGAAATTGAAACTTATTTTACAAACCTATAACAATGGAAAAATTCTTATTAATAGTTCGGGAAGAAATGGAGATCCTCAGCAAGTTAACCGAAGAGCAACGACTAGAAGGTATAAGAGACATGACCAAATGGGTAGAGGAGTTGACTCTGACAGGGAATTATATCATGGGCGAACCCTTGACGACAGCAGGTACCTATGTCAGCAAGGATAAAGTTTTGACGGATGGACCTTTTATAGAAGCCAAGGAAGCTGTGAGTGGTTTTATGATGATAAATGCAGAAAACCTTAACCAGGCCATTTCCATTGCGCAAAATTGTCCGAAAGTCTTGAACGGTGATCTGACACTTGAGGTGAGACCCATATTAGTGTACAACATCAATGTCTAACGTCGACAACAAGACCGTAAATCAACAAATAGATCAATTGTATCGTAGCCATTTTGGTAAAATGGTGGCGTGGCTACTTTATTTTTCCAAAGATATTCAGTTGGAAAGAGCGGAGGACATCGTGCAGGACGCATTTGCCTCCTCATTGATTGCCTGGCAAAAGGACGGCATGCCGCAAAATCCTCCAGGATGGATATTCAAAGTGTGCAGGAATAAGGCAATTAACCAGATTAGGGATAAAAAAAAGATTCTTCATACTAACGGTCAGATACACGATCCTTTTGTAGATTATGAAATCTCCGAAACAATTCTTGATGATCAGCAGTTACAATTGTTATTTGCCTGTGCGCATCCTGATCTCTCACCCAAAGCACAGGTTGTCATAACACTGAAATATATTGCAAGCCTGAAAGTAGAAGCCATCGCAAACGTGCTTGGCATGACCATCGACGGGGTCGATAAATTGCTGTCAAGGTCCAGACAGAAAATCAGGGAAGAAAGAATCATGCTTGAATTGCCATCCAAATCCAAACTCGGCGAAAGATTACCCATCGTCCATAAAATCATATATCTGATCTTCAATGAAGGATATAAATCATCATCCGGAAAAGAATTGTTGAGAGAAGAACTCTGTGAAGATGCTTTACTGTTGACAAAGGAATTGATAGATAAGAACCTTGGCAACAATGAAACGCTGGCGCTTTATTCCTTAATGCTTTTCAACGCAGCAAGATTTAAAGCGCGATTCGGTCCTGCAGGAGAAATAAAGGATTTGGAAGAACAAGACCGCTCTCAATGGGACAAGAAATTAATTCTGATGGGATGTCATTACCTCGAGCGATCGAAGGGCGAGGTTATATCTAGTTTTCACTATGAGGCTACTATTGCCTATTTCCATAGTCGCGAGACCCATTTCCGCGATACCAATTGGCAAGCCATTACACAGCTCTATCTGCAACTAATGCAAATTAATGCCAGCCCTTTCATTGAGCTGAACTATGCGATTGCGCTTTATTATGCCGGTCAAAAGCCACAGGCTATTCAGAAATTACATGAGCTTGAACAAAGAGCGTTGCTGAATCAATATTATCTATTAAACGCAAGCCTGGGAAAAATATATTTCAACGAAGGAAATCTTGATCGGGCAAAAAGTTATTACCTAAAAACATTACACCAAACCAACTTTCAGGTTGAGAAGGACTATATCAGCAAAATGATCGATAAAATCGAGGCCAGGCAGAACGGAACGCAAAGAAAGAGTGGAGAAACTGAGTGGAGAACAACGGGTTAGGCGCCCTCTGCACTGTTTCTCCGCTCTTTCTCTGTTATTGGCTAGTTTTGGGATGCCGGATGGCCCGTTTCGTCTCCTCCTTTCTGGATCCCCAAAAAATAATTTCGTACCCATGTCCCTATTGGTCTTTTTCATTTGTCATTCTCTCAACAATGCATTTTAGTCACTTCTAAAAATAATCATATGAAAGAATACATGCTTTTAATCCGCAACAATGCGGACATTAAAGACCAAATGACGCCAGATCAGCAAAGGGAATTTTTGAATGAGTGTATGGTTTATATCGAAAAATTGAAAAAAAATGGCAATTTAAAAAGTGCACAGCCTCTGGTGAGAGAAGGTGTCATGGTTTCCGGTACGCCGGAAGCATGGAAAGACGGACCTTATACCGAAACCAAGGAAGTCATCGTTGGCTATTATCATATTTTAGCGAAAGACCTCAAGGATGCCATTTCTATAGCCAAGGGAAATCCGGAATTTGCTTATACAAAAACAGCCAAGGTGGAAGTGCGCCCCATCAAAATGGTTGAGGAAGCTACCGCGTATACCTACCCGAAGTAAGTTATCCATCAGACTTATTTTGCAATGATATTGGTCACAAAGGACACAACGTTGTCACCTTTGTGACCTGGCTGACCGGATTCGAGTCGCCTAGTCCTTAGTAATTCCTGAGTCTTGCCTCTTGACAGAAAAGAATGTGCGGTAGAACAATGGCGTCCCATCATCCGAAATGCCCTGAACTATCAAATCGTATTTTCCCGGAATATCCGAACTGTAGCATTCTAATGTAGATTCCTGACCGAGGATTACTTTAATAGAGGGATTCCAGTAAAGCAAAGTCCGAAAGTCGGGCATTCGGCTGGCGCGATCTTTTGCGGACCCATAAGATGGCTGATAGAATTCCCTGTGCTCTTGCAGCCCATCAAAGTTTACAGTGAGTATTTTCGGATCCAAGGAATAACCATCCAAGTCGCCCTTGTATGTTTTGCAATCTATAATACCGTTAAAACTTGTATTGCCCAGATAATATTTTTTTGTCACTACATTGATGGACTTTACTTTCAAAGGATCAAAATTCATGAAAGAGTTTACATCAAGAATAGGCAGTCCGTCAAGAAGAATCAATGGATCGGTTAGAAAAGGTCCTTTGGTTAGTTGATTCATCACATGCAGATGAAAACCAGTGGAGGGGTTGACGACATTTACCTCCCTTACATATTCCCGCATCACTTCTTCCATCGACGAAAATCGGGTATAACGATCCAGCAGATAAACAACATCAGGCTTCTCGTAAAAAGGTGGTGGTTGTACTTTAGTAACAAAGCTGTCAAGGTTTTTCTTGTGATATACATCCTGCACTTGCTCATAAATGCTTTTTCTGACTATTGCGTTAGTGCTTTCGGAACGAACAGCTATCGGAGGGAAATGTCTTTCGCTTTGAATATTCGAGAATGGAGATATGAATTCAATTCTTGCGTTTGGATCAGGGGACTGCAAAACAAATTCACCTTTCCCGAAATAATCTTTGAGCTCAAAATCTGCTTTTCCTTTTTCATCAGTGACAGATGACCAGAATTTTGTCTCTTTGCCCAGAACTGAAAGATAAACGGGTATATCGTCCTTCACTAAACCCGATAATTTGTCAGTGACCCGAACTGAAAGAATGGCCCCATGGATTTCGGGGGCAAAGCTGAAAATTGGTTTTTCACTGGCAAGGATATCCTTCCATTGAAACCTCCTCCATCCATGGGTCATCATAAGCAGGTCCATCGTTTTCTCCTTTTCCGAATTGTTTTGATCAAAACACCATCCTGGATTTTCAATATATCCTGTTAAGTCCGAGGACAACAATAAATAGTTTTGGATATTTATTTCATTTTCCGAAGGCTGATTGAGATCATCTGTCCGAATTACTGCTAAAGAGAGGTGCGCGAGATTTGGTGTATCTGCCTCTGTGTTAGAAATTATGTTAATCTTTATTTTTTCTCTGGTTTCATATACAGCTGTATCAGTAACTGCTCTGATGAAAACTTGTCGGCGAGGGTATGAAAAGATTAACCTTTCACATATTGGTCGAAGGTTTTGGAAAACTGTAATATGGGTGATTCCTTCATCCAGGCTCCTTTTGTCGATATTCAATCGCCCCAGGCCATTTATGACCGGCACACTGGAAGCGACGTTGACGATTCCACGGGTATGTGCAAATAAGAAAATGGATTCGGTGTTCGCATCATTAGTTTTAATATAGACTTCTATTTTCTCATTATTCTCCTTCACCTGCAATACAACTCCTGTCGGATGAGCGTCCGGAATTAATTTTTCGATCGTGCTTCCGTCCGGCAACAGGAGCATGGCTTTGTATTTTTTGCCCTGCTCAGGCTTCAGCGAAAATTCTCCCATTCCAAATCTTGCGGATTCTATTTGAGTTAAGGTATCATTTGCATCATTCAATAACCATCCCCGACTTTGTATTCCCTGGCCATACTGATTGGTCAAGTGAAATGCCACTCTGCTTTCAATTCCATTGACCAGGTCGCCAGCTTCCGGAAATATACCAAGGTCATAAGAAATTGCATTTTGGGCGGAACTGTCTTTCAATGCATTTTGGGGATGGTAGATCAGGATTGTTTTTTCGAAAAAATAATCAGCGGAATAATTTTTCATCCACCGCGTGTAACTTCGGAATCGATAGTAACCGCTGGCAAGATTTTTTGGAATCTCCAGGGAACCATTTGCTCCGTCAGTGTTGAGTGATAAGCTGCTTTGTGAAACTGGTTTGTTCGACTCATCGATTAGCTCAACATATGCAATGTTGCTTAAATGCAAGGGGCGATGAAAACTGGCATCTACATAATAAAGCTTGAACCACATGATTTCCCCGGCCAGATATTGATCTTTATCTGTATGAGCGAATATCTTTTCCTGTAGGTTATCCTTGCGCCAAGTGTCGAATGAATTGACCGGACTTGCAACAGCCGGCTGCGCCTTTAAGCGAATATGCGAGATCACACAGATGGAGATGAACAGCGCAATCTCACGAATGAAAGGGATCATATTTTTAAGTGCAGTACTCATTATTTAATTATGGCCAGAAAGCTGGTTTTGATTTAGTGCCAACGGCAGTGCAATCAACACATCTCACTGCAGCAGACGTAAAGGTGACTATATATCCATTATAAGGATGTGAAGCCAAGGTTAACCACTCAATGGGAAGCAGGAGGGTAGTTATACCATCGGCAGCATAATTATTGAATTTCCCATTAGTTTGAATCTCTATCGGACAATTGGATTGATAATTCCAGTCCGGCAAATCTGAGTTTGAAATAAAAGTCCTTTTTTCCTGTATCGGGCAAATGGACACATATCCAATTACCATTTCTGATGGATCAGAAACAGAATGAATATTGCCTTGCAATTCGGAAGGCTGTGCGTCGAACACAGTACCCAATTGTGTAGAATTTTTTTGCATCTTTTGGAGAAACTCATATGCATCCTTTGTCAATGCAAATTGCCGGGCATTAATACTATACAATACGCTCATTTTGACAGACCCCTTTTCTACTAAATTAATTGGTGCAGAAATAGTATCAATACTGTATTTAGCTGTTGAGCCCAACAAAATTGTTTGAGAAGTGTCACTATGCCAGCATTGGTATTTAGAACTATCGTGAACATAATAAAATAATCCATTGAAATGAATGACTTCACCTCGGTTATTTGGATTGTACAAAATATCGGGTATATATTGGGAATGAATCTCCCAGGTTTCTGTAAAATCCCACTGAAAATATTTGGCTATGTTCGACGGGTCATGTGTATTTGCGAATATATGGACACCGTCTGAGCGGTAAGCCCAGGAAATTGAATCAATAGGTGGATTTCTATTGACAGGCACGAAATCAGAATCGTATTCTTTCTGATTCGAAACTATCCTTAACCGGTATTTAGAATTTGGATCCAGGGTTAAACCACCAATCATGTATTGGCCCTTGGCCGTCTCCGTTAGTGTGTAATTGGTGCTGTTATTTCCTTCAATAAAGACCTGAGCGCCTGTCTCCACTGTTCTTGAGCTATCTGACAGGGCAGTTGTTCGCGATAATTTTATGAGTGTACTTCCAGGTCCGCTATTGATTATCCCTTCTACCACCAAATACCCCAGGTTCGGCGAAACATAGGGCGACACATAGTGCTCCTTACAGGCAATCACCAGAACAGATGATACATATATCAAATATTTTTTGACTGCTGCATGAAGAGAACTGATCATATTTATATGCGCGAAGCTCATAAGTTAGTTTGGCCAGAAAACTGGTTTTGATTTAGTTCCAACGGCCGTGCAATCGACACATCTCACTTCAGCGGATGTAAAGGTGGTGACATATCCATTAGGAGGAGGAAATGAAGTCCTCGTTAGCCATTCAATGGGAAGCAGGAGGGCAGTTATACCATCCGCTGCATAATTATGGTCACGTATGAAAGCAGCATCGTTCTGTTCAATCTCTATCGGACAATTGGATTGATAATTCCAGTCCGGCAAATCTGAGTTCGAAATGAAAATCCTTTTTTCCTGTATCGGGCAAATGGATACATTTCCAATTACCATTTCTGACGGATCAGAAACGGAATGAATGTTGCCTTTCAATTCTGAAGGCTGTGCGTCGAACACGGTACCCAATTGTGTAGAATTTTTTTGCATTTTTTGGAGAAACTCAAATCCATCTTTTGTCAATGCGAATTGCCGGACATTAATACTGTACAATACACTCATTTTGACAGATCCCTTTTCTACTATAGTAGTCGGCGCTGAAATTGTGTCAATGCTGTATTTGTCTGTTGAACCCAGCAAAATTATTTGAGATGTGTCAGCTTGCCAGCATTGAAATTTTGAACTATCATGAATTTGTAAAATAAATGGATTGAAGTAAACCACATCATAGGGGTCAATTGAATTGTACATTGTATTGGGTACATATTGGGAATGAATCTCCCAGGTTTCTGTAAAATCCCACTGAAAATATTTGGCTGTGTTCGATGGGTCATGTGTATTTGCGGATATATGGACACCGTCTGACTGGTATGACCAGGAAATGGAATCAATTGGTGGATTACTATTAACGGGTACAAAGTCTGAATCGTATTCCTTCTGATTCGCAACTATCTTCAACCGGTATTTAGAATTTGGATCCAGGGTTAAGCCGGCGATCATGTATTGGCCTCTGGTCGTCTCCGTTAGTGTGTAATTGGTGCTGTTATTTCCTTCAATAAAGACCTG
>PSRA01000260.1 GCA_003175695.1 Bacteroidota bacterium
CTGAAGCTTCTACCTGGTTGATGAGTGCTTCATTTGCATGATGACCACTCATTAACCCGGCAATGGCAGCCAGTACAGCCATAAAGGCCGTGGATAAGGCCACGTACAAAGTCCACCTTTCTTTTTTCTCTTCTGCTTCTTCGTGAATTTTTTCCTGCAGGTGTTCGGTTGGCACTTCCATCTCTTCCATAAGTATGAATTGAAAAAGTAATTTACACAAAAACTGCTAAGCGCCCCATGCCGACGCCATTTTGACTATCTTTAAAATCAAGTCAATCCATATGAGAAAGCAAATGATCGGCTTTGTAAGTTTCATTTTATTTTTATTCATGGTTTGCTTCATACCAGATCTGCAGGCACAAGACCGCATGAGCGGCCGAACCTTCTCCACCCGCTCTGCCGTGATGGCTCAACACGGAATGGCATGCACCAGCCAACCACTTGCCACCCAGACTGCTATTGATGTCTTGAAAAGAGGTGGCACTGCAGTTGACGCAGCAATCGCGGCCAATGCAGTGTTGGGAGTAACTGAACCTGCCATGAATGGAATGGGCGGCGATCTTTTTGCCATCGTGTACGATGCAAAAACTCATAAATTGTATGGACTCAATGCCTCTGGCAGGTCACCTTATTCCCTAACACTTGATGAGTTAAGGAAAAAAGGTCTTGACTTCATTCCCCTCGACGGCCCGTTGACTGTTTCTGTTCCAGGATGCGTTGATGGATGGTTTGAGCTGCACAAAAAATTTGGCAAGCTTCCCATGCAGCAGATCCTTCAGTACGCAATTCAATATGCAAGGAACGGGTTTCCAGTGGCCGATGAAGCTGCATTTATCTGGAATCAGAATAAAGAGAAATTGTCAAAATATCCAAACACAGCGTCTGTATATCTGCCGGAGGGAAAACCACTGGCAAGAGGAGAATTATTTAAGAATGCGCAACTGGCAAATACGCTGGAGAAAATTGCAAACCAGGGACGAGACGCATTCTATAAGGGCGATATCGCAAGAGCGATTGAGGCATACCTGAAAAAAAATGGTGGATATCTCTCTTACAAAGATTTTGAAGATCATTCTTCAAATTGGGTAGAACCAGTGTCTACGACATATAGAGGTTTTCGGGTTTGGGAGATACCTCCGAATGGTCAGGGAATTGCTGTTCTCCAGATGTTGAATATTCTCGAGGGTTTTGATTTTAGCAAGCTACAATATGGAAGTCCGGAACACATTCATTTGTTTGTCGAAGCAAAGAAATTGGCCTTTGAGGATCGGGCAAAATATTATGCTGATCCTCAGTTTGCGAAAGTGCCTGTTGACTGGCTAATTTCAAAAAAATATGCAGACCAAAGGCGCACCTTGATCAACTCCAATCATGCTTCCGCTAATTTCACGGCTGGCGATGCAAACTTATCTGGTGGCGAAACAGTCTACCTGACAGTTGCAGATGATGAAGGCAACATGGTTTCGTTAATTCAAAGTAATTATTCAGCCTTTGGTTCCGGGATGGCTCCTGATGGACTAGGATTCGTTCTTCAAAACAGGGGACGGTTGTTTAACCTGGAAGAAGGTCACAACAATAGCTATGCCCCGCACAAACGTCCATTTCATACCATCATTCCGGCTTTTGTAACAAAAAATGATCAGCCATACATGAGCTTTGGGGTCATGGGAGGAGGCTTTCAACCTCTCGGCCAGGTAGAAGTTCTGATGAATATGATTGATTTCGGTATGAACGAGCAAGAAGCAGGAGATGCACCCAGGATTGATCACCAGGGATCTTCAGAGCCTACAGGTGAAAAGAAAAAAGGGGTCGGGACCATTTATCTTGAATCAGGGTTTTCTTATGAAACGATCAGAACGCTGATCAACATGGGCCATAACGTAGAAACAGGCCAGCCAGGTTCATTTGGTGGCTATCAGTGCATTCGGTTCGATCCGGTTCACAAAATATATTTCGGTGCTTCGGATCCGAGAAAGGATGGGATGGCAGCGGGATACTGAGGGGAAAGATGGATGCTTGATACTTGCTTCTTGGGCCGGGAGTGAAATAGAAGGGCAAGATATAGATCTGTCAAAAAGAAAATGCGGATGAATGGTTTTGCTAAACTATCCATCCGCATTTTTATTTTTCTTTCAATTTATGACTTCTCGCTGTCCACGATCGCCTGGCGACTGCCGACGGCCGGCTCCTGACTTCCAACCATTTTTCCTCCTTTGCCGCGATTAGATCTTGCCATGCGGGAATAAACAGAGAGATTGCGGTCAAGCAGAAAGCGGAATAGCAATCCCGTATACGACGTATGATAGCCAAGTGTTGAATAATATGAATTGGCGATCTTTTTTAATTTCGGCAATTTGTTCCAAGGTACCGAAGGAAAATCATGATGCTCGTTGTGATATCCTACATTCAAATTCACCGTGTTCAACATTCCATAGTAGCTCTTTGTTTCCTGGTCGCCATGCGTCAGAAAATGCTCTTGGATCCAGCGCGCACCAAGTGGATGCAGCCCAACAGAAAAGAAAAAGCTCGCAGTTAAATAGACCGTCGATTTCGCTCCAAGAAAATATATAAAGAATCCCAGGAAAGTAAACTGAACAATCCAATTGATGACAGTCCATTTATCCATCAAAGAAATTTCTTTTAACCTGACCGGCCTGATCATCTGAAAAATCGGATAGAACAATAACCAGATTGCTTTTCCGAAAGTTGAATTATTGATCAAAGCACCTTCCCAACGGTAAGGCATATCTGCATCTAATTCTTCCACTCCCTGGTACGAATGATGTTTCAAATGATATTTTTGAAAAGAAACAGCACTTGGAAATACAAGTGGCAGGTTTGCAATGATGGCTGCAATACTGTTTAACTGCCTTTTCTTGAAAAGCAGGTTATGAGCACATTCATGGATGCAGACAAACAATGTGTGACATGCAAAAGCACCTCCGAGGTAAGCCACTAATAAAATGAGCCACCAGGGCTGGTTTCTCAGGAAATACGATAATATGAGTTGAAAGCCAACACACAAAAGGATAACAAGGAAAGTATAAGGGTTTTTGCCTATCAATTGCCTGATTTCAGGATGCTCAGCAATAAGCTCCTTGGTCCTCATTTTATGGGGTTCGCTCTCATTACTCCACCTGAAACTATTGAGTTTAGTCATATTAGGTCTGGGTCATTTTGAAATGTCGGACAAGGTAGGCAAAATGTTCGGTAATAGGGGTGGGGCAGTGGAAATTAGGCATTTTTTTCGTTTTTATTCAGGTTGATATACCTTAAAATAAAATCCCATATTCATGAAAAGACTTTTTACAATTAATCTGCATCAGTTCCTGCTCAAGGGGGATTACACTCACACGTCAATGGGTGACGACAGTAGGTGTTAATTTGGCGTCACTGAATTGGCCCTGAGATATGAACATGTTGTGTTGAATGGCGGGAATCTTTCTTATTTGGGTTTCCGCTGCGGTTTCAATTTCTAGTTAAATAATTAAGAACAAAACAATATGAATGCCCCGGCTATTTGCTGGGGCATTTATATTAAAGCAGTGTATATTTCTGGCATTTTATTCTTAACTTTTCCATCCTTTCCGCCCTTCCAAACCGGCTCATCCATTCACCAAAAAAAATCTACACATGAAAAAGTTATTGTTTTTTAGCCTAGTGGGGGCACTGCTTGGGTTTGTCCCGACGTATGATACGATCAGCAAAAAAGAAAGGGATTTTGCAGTTAATCTGCTCAAGGATACCCAGCAGGGTGTATTTGACGCAGTAAAAGGACTTAGTGATGCTCAACTTAAATTCAAGCCAGCACCCGACAGATGGAGTGTTGAAGAATGCCTGAAACACATTGCCGTTACCGAGCAAGCGCTGTGGCATTTGACTGATAGTGTTCTAAGGAGTGATCCAAATCCGGCTAAAAGAGCAGATATCAAAGCTACCGATGAAGGCATAGTTAAAATGCTTGAGAACAGGACGACAAAAGTAAAAACAGCTGATCCGTTTAAACCTGAAAATACTCCTTACACATCAGCTGAAGACGCTTTGAATTCTTTCAAGACTAATAGGGAAAAACTAATAAGCTTCATGAAGGAAACACAGGACGATTTGCGCAACCATGTAGTAGCTTTGGGCGCCCTGGGCAGCCTTGATACATATCAGATGGTTCTCTTTATTGCTTCTCACAGTCAGCGACACACGCAGCAAATTAATGAGGTGAAAGCGGATCCTAATTTTCCGAAGAACTAGATAGAATTGGCGGTTGGCAGTTTACAGTCTTCAACAGAAGGAAGTTTAAAATATTTGAGACATTTGAAATAAGAGACTGCCAACCGCCAATTATTACATTATGCTGCTTGCTTCACCAACTGTACCTCTGCATTTATTTTCACGTCTTCACTCAACATCACTCCACCAGTTTCGAGCGCTGCATTCCAGCTCAGACCCCAATCTTTACGGTTGATCTTGCCTGATAAGGAAAATCCGGCTTTTTCATTTCCCCAGGGATCTTTGTTTACTCCATTGAATTCTATTTCAAAACTGGCAGGCTTGGTTACATTCCTGATCGTGAGATCGCCATTGATTTTTCCAGTAGAGGAATCAAAATCTTTCGCGTCGAATTTGATAGTAGGAAAATGGCTTGTGTCAAAAAAGTCTGCAGCCTTCAGGTGCTCATCACGCTGTTGGTTGCCAGTGTCAATAGATGATGCATCCGCTGTGAAAGAAACACTTGCATGAGCAAAATTGTCATCATTACTTTCTACAGCCGCATTGATTACATTAAAACTACCTGTAACATTTGAAATCATCAGGTGTTTTATTTTGAATTGAAGTTCGCTGTGGTGAGTATCCAATACCCATTTAGATTGTTTCATGTTTCGTTTATTTAATTTGTTAGATTGATATTATAGTGGCAAATCAATTTTCGTTGATGATTCTATCAAGAATTTCTCCGTCCATGATTGGCCCTTCAAATGCCTTGATAATTTTTGAATGTGGCAACAATTCGGCAAGTTTTTTTACGGCCTCTGGCTTGAACCGCTTGTCGTCCTTGTTCCTGATCCCCCGGTGAAGATTCGACATACTGATGACGATCTTCCCCGTCGCAAAAGCTCTGATCAATTCAGCAAATTTCTCTTCCTCGGAAGGAGCAACAGTAAGAATGATAATATCTGCTTCCCATGATGCTTCGATCGGGCAACCCATTAATTCAATATCAGAACCGGATACATTCTCCCTGATTTCTGTTAGCACATCATTCAGTTTTTCACACTCTTCGCAAAACAGCAGAAGCCGGTGATTCTTGTTAGCCAGGATTTTAACGATTGCTGATCCCATGTGTCCCGATGCCTTGATAATAGCGATCGTTTTTTTTGTTGCCATTCTTTTTTTAATGAGACAAAAGTATCGCACCGGTACGCCTGGCTCCAATGATGTAGAGCAAGAAATGGCATTGACATATGTCAATGCTCTTTATTTGGTGGCCAGGATTTGTTTGCGGACGCGACTCAGTGTTTCAGGTGATATTCCCAAATAAGAAGCGACCATGTGTTGGGGGACACGTTGCATTATCTGCGGGTAACTATGAATGAAATTCAGGTATTTTTCTTCTGCGGTTTTTGTCATCATGGTATGGAGCCGGCGATGCGATGCAATATGATTGCTCTCCAAGAGCATGCGGAGAAATTTTTCAAAAGCAGGGATGTTTTCCAGGACGGTTTCCTTGCCTTTTATGTCCAGCATTAACAACTCACTATCTTCAAGTGCGTCGATAATATATTCAGAAGGTTCGCCAGTCAGATAACTGTACATATCGGCAATCCACCAATCTTCAATCGCAAATTGAACGATATGTTCCTTGCCTTCAGCATCCAGCGTATAAGAACGGAGACAGCCCTTGCTTACAAAAGTCATCCACTTGCAAATTTCTCCTTCCTGCAACAGGTATTGTTTTTTCCGTATTTTTTTTGGGATGAACACTGTTGTCAGAAATTCAAGTTCGCTTGAACTTAAAGTGACTCTTTTGGAAATGTGCTTAAATAGCAGATCGAACATTGCTATCAAAGATAGTAGATAGCCGTTAACCCGAAAGATTAAAGTCCGCTGCCGTTTAGCAAAAAACACAACCTCGAGCCTTTGTTAAGGCATCTTAGAATCCATGTGGCACCGCCCTAACGAAGGGAAAAACTATTCTATTTCTTCTCCAGGATGGATCTCAAAGTTGCGAAACTGGTTTCCATGTCAGTTCCAAGCATCTTATCCATATTCATAAAAAGCAGCATGCATTCCACTGATAGTTCATTGTACTCGATATGCCCCAACCCAAACTGGTCTGATCCGGGGAAATCTCTTTGGTTGTAAAATAAGTTTGAGATATTCCTTGGAACGGTTCTCAAACCTGACTTCCATATCAATTCTATTGTTTTCGTTTATCCGTTTAATTTCCTGTTCGCCTCTACCCGCTCTCTTATTTCCGGTCCAGGCATATATGAATCCGCGGGCGCCGTCGATGCCGCTGAATGCTTTTTTCAGATTAGGATCCATCATGATCCATTTACTGAAATTGTCCTGGTTCTTGAGAAACTTTACATAATTAAAGACTTTCGATACCGGCTCACGGACAATTATTTTTTTGGGTTGAAAGATGATTGGAACCGAACCGAATTTACACAGGGCGAAAAGTCGCAGTCGGAAAGGATTGCAAAGTGATCAATTTCAGGCAAAGGAAACCTAAAGATGCCTTGGTAGAATTCAGTTCCCCCAGATTGATCTGACTTCCGACCCCGGACTCCCCACTGTGAATACAATTACTTCATTTTAACACAACCCGGCCCGGCAATTGCATATTTCTTTTTGAGGGAAGTTTTGTTCTTGAAGGGGATAAAGACGATAATTCGAATTCAACTCCAGACCAGACAAACGCTCAGTTTTTTTTCTTTCACGTTAAAAATTTTTTTATGAAAAATCTATTTCCTGCCTTCGATTCTTTCTTTGGAGATGTACACTATGAGCCATCTTCCGAACCCAAATCATCATCCGTAACTCTGACTTCATTGTCTCAGCCAAACGTTCTGCAGAGAAAGATGAAGGAAGAGAAAATGTCGCATGGCGGAACTGTCAAAGCTACTTTATCACCTGTTCGCCTGGAAATGAGTCCCATCGGCGTAGTGATGTATTTTTGTCCCATGAAGAGCCTTCAGATACTGGAAACAATAGCTGAAGGTGATGGAGAAAATATTCCCGCTCAGGCCAAAGTGGAAGATTTGCAGGTGCCTTCGGACTTTAAGTCAGGATTTTATGAACTTGAAAACATAGAATTGACTTCGAACGGAACGATACAAGTGAAGGCTACCGAAAAGACAAGTTGGAAGTTAATAGCAAAAACTCTTGAAAGATAGGCAAATCAAAGGGGGCGTGACTTACGCCCCATTTTTGTAGCACGAAAAGTCATAAAACAAGAGTAAAAAAAAAGGGGCGGAAAGCGTGTCTTCCCTCCTCCGCTCTTACCTCTTGTAGCCTCGCCCAGAATCGAACTGGGATATCAAGTTCCGGAGACTTGCGTACTATCCATTGTACTACGAGGC
>PSRA01000198.1 GCA_003175695.1 Bacteroidota bacterium
GATTGCTTATATTTTTCACAAACGAGAAATTGAATGTTTAAAAAAATATTGATCGCCAATCGTGGCGAAATCGCTCTTCGGATTATAAGAACCTGTCGCGAGATGGGGATTAAGACAATTGCCGTTTATTCTACCGCCGATAAAGACAGTCTTCATGTGCGATTTGCCGATGAAGCAGTTTGTATTGGCAAAGCTGCGAGCTCGGATTCTTACCTGAATATTCCTCACCTGATGGCTGCAGCAGAAATTACCAATGCCGATGGCATTCATCCCGGATATGGTTTTTTGGCCGAGAATGCAAGATTTGCGGAGATCTGTGGCGAACATGGAATCAAATTCATAGGTCCTACCCCTTCCATGATCAATGCAATGGGAGACAAAATTACTGCTAAGGAAACCATGATAAAAGCCGGTGTACCGGTTGTGCCCGGCGGAGAAGGATTACTTGAAAGTCTTGATGAGGCAAAGGGGCTTGCCAAAGAAATCGGTTATCCTGTTATTTTAAAAGCTACCGCCGGTGGCGGTGGTAAAGGTATGCGTGTGGTTTGGGAAGAAAGTGATATGGAAAGAGCATACAATACTGCTAAAGCCGAAGCGGGCGCCGCTTTTAAGAATGATGGGGTTTACATGGAGAAGTTTGTGGAAGAACCACGACATATCGAAATACAGGTGGCAGGAGACCAATATGGAACAGTTTGTCATTTAAGTGAGCGCGATTGTTCTATCCAACGTCGCCATCAAAAATTAGTAGAAGAATCCCCTTCACCGTTTATGACACCAGAACTGAGGCGGAGAATGGGAGAAGCTGCCATTCGCGCGGCATCGGCAATCAATTATGAAAGCGTGGGGACCATTGAGTTCCTGGTGGATAAACATCGCAATTTCTTCTTCATGGAGATGAATACCAGGATCCAGGTAGAACATTGCGTCACTGAAGAGGTGGTCAATTTTGACCTGATTAAGGAACAGATCAAAATCTCCGCAGGAGAAACCATCAGTGGCCGAAATTATGAACCCGTGGGTCATGCTATTGAGTGCAGGATCAACGCGGAGGATCCTTATAATGATTTTCGTCCTTCTCCTGGAAGAATAACTGTCCTTCATCAGCCTGGCGGCCATGGCATTCGTGTAGATTCGCATGCGTATGCTGGTTATACAATACCTCCTTATTATGATTCTTTGATTGCGAAAATCATTGCTGTTGCCCGCACACGCGGCGAGGCCATTGACACCATGCACCGCGCATTGAGTGAATATGTAATTGAAGGAATCAAGACTACTATCCCTTTCCACTTGCAACTAATGAAGGATGAACGTTTCCGCAGTGGAGACTTCAATACCAAATTCCTGGAAGGGTTCACGATGCAATAAAATTTCTAGCAAAGACATTGAAAATCTATCAATTGATAGTTGTCAGCCATTATTTCAAATCAGTTGATTCAATTACGCAGGCTGAAGTTAAAGAATGACAACCGTCAACTTTCAACTGGCGACTATCTGGCCTCTATGTGTTCTTAATTAAATCAATGAGCACACCCAGTTCATAATGCCCTGGATAAAACTCAATGATCTTCTTGATAACGTCTTCCACCATGGCATCAGGACAAGATGCGCCGCTGGTGATTAATATTCTTGCCGGCACATTATCCGGGAGATAATTGACTGTACGATTCTCTTCTTTTTTATGAAGATCATAGTGAAGAATGTCAGAAGCAGAAAGGATTTTCTCTTCAGAACTGATGAAGTAGGTTGGCAATTTTTCTTCACATAATTCTACGAGGTGACTTGTATTGGATGAATTATATCCCCCTACAACGATCGCAATATCTGCTTTGGTGCCTAGCATGCCCGACACTGCCTCCTGGTTATCATTGGTCGCATAGCAGAGCGTATCGCGGGTGTCTGCAAAATGAAGTTCAGCATTCTCTTCATTGACCTGGTAGAAATCCAGGATAGTAGTTTTTAAAAAATCTGCTATTGCCTGGGTGTCACTGGCAAGCATGGTAGTTTGGTTGACTACGCCAATTCTTCGAAGATCCTTTTCTGGATCAAATCCCACACTGAACTGATTTTTGAATTCACTATAGAAGGCAGCTGCAGGCTTTTCTTTTCTGATATATTGGGCCAGTTTTTTCGCTTCACTCATATCATTGATCACAATAGTGGGAGCATTGGAGGCAGCGTGAGAAAAAGTGGCTCTTGTCTCTTCGTGTTTCGGCTTACCATGCACAACAACGCTATACCGGTTACCTGCAATTTGCTCTGCCCTGTTCCAGACCTTTTCTACAAATGGACAAGTAGTATTGTACTTTTCAGTCTGGATACCCAGTTGATGCAAATGCTTTTGGGTTTCCAGGGTAGTCCCGAATGCAGGTATGATAACGATATCGGCTGGTTGTAAAGTTTCGAAGGGAATGAGCTGATGACCATATGTATTCTGCAAGAATTGGATGCCTCGTTCTTTTAGGTCCTCATTTACTCTGGGATTGTGAATCATCTCGCTCAGTAAAAAAATTCTCTTGCCTGGATTTTCCTCCACAGTCCGGAATGAAATTTCTATAGCATTCTCAACACCGTAACAAAATCCAAAATGGCGGGCGAGAAAAATCTGAACGGGTCCAAAATCCAGCAGGGTGGGGCTGAAATCCTTTTTCATTTTGTCTTCCTTTCTGCGCCGGTTCTTGATGGCCGTTATCAAAGGACTTCGATAATTTGAGGGAACGTTGAAAGTCTTCATCAGGCTGCAAAGTTAGGCAGATTGACTCAGATGCAAGAGTGGATAGAAGATAATTCCTAACTTTCCATTTGGGAGTCGAATCAACTTATGAGTGCACAAATTGAACCGTTGGCCTGGAGTCTTCAATCGAACATATATGAGGTTAACTTACGGCAATACACAAACGAAGGGACTTTTACTGGCTTTGCAAAAGCACTGCCGAGACTTAAAGATATGGGGGCAGAAATTTTATGGTTCATGCCTATCACGCCAATAAGCGTAAAAAAAAGGTTGGGTTCATTGGGAAGTTATTACGCGTGTTCAGACTACACTGCCACCAATCCGGAATTTGGAACTGTTGCCGATTTTAAAGAGCTGGTTCGAAAGGCCCATGAACTAGGCTTGAAAGTAATAATAGACTGGGTTGCCAACCACACGGGTTGGGATCACCGGTGGACCAAGGAACATCCTGAGTATTATCGGAAAAATGCCGATGGTAATTTTTTTGACGCGAATGGCTGGGAAGATGTCATTGATTTAAACTATTACAATCATGCGCTTCGGAAGGCGATGATCGAATCCATGCGATTCTGGATCGACACATGCGATATTGATGGATTTCGATGTGATATGGCGATGCTTGTTCCTTTGGATTTCTGGCGAGAGGCGAGAATGGAATTGGAAACCCAGAAGAAACTTTTCTGGTTTGCCGAATGCGAATTGCCAATGTACGGCGAAGTGTTCGATGCCAGTTACACCTGGAAATTTCTTCATGCCATGGAAGCTTATTACAGGAATGAAGTAAATCTGGCAAGCCTATTGAGTATTCTGCAGGAATATGAGCAAAATTTTGCACCGGGTTTTATCCGTGTTTTCTTTACAACGAACCACGATGAAAATTCACATAGCGGAAGCGAATTAGAGCGCCTGGGCGATTCGGCAAAAGCTTTCTCCGTGCTTTGTTGCACCTGGAACGGAATGCCACTTATCTATACGGGCCAGGAAATTCCCGTCACGCGAAGATTGAAATTCTTCGAGAAAGATGCCATCGATTGGAATGTAGCTCGCACATTAGAATCGTTTTTTAAAACACTTCTTGCACTAAGGAGAAGAAATAAAGCTTTGTCAGCCGGAGAAGGCGCAAAGAACACTGTCAAACTAAAGACCAATTCGGATGAAAATCTTTTAGCCTTCATTCGAAAAAAAGATGAGGCCATGGTGCTGGTAATTTTGAACCTGTCTGCTTCCAAGGTCACAGCAAAATTGCAGGCAGCAGAATTGAAGGGAAATTATTTGAATGTCTTTAGCGGAGGATCGGTGGCGATTTCTGACGGAGAATACTCGGAGGATCTGGCAGCATGGGATTACAGGGTGCTGGAAAGAAAATAAAAAAAACCTGAGACGTCATACTGGGCGCCTCAGGTTTTCCAAAATATAGTCTGATTACCTGGTCTGCTTAGTTGTTATCATCAGCATTTAACTTCAATGGATACGTGAACGCTCCATCATATCCAGGATAGACACCTTCCAGCTTAACTGAAGCGTTACCAGCCGCTTCCAAAGCCTTGCGGAAATCTTCCACAGTCTGCACTTCTTTGCCGTTCACCTTGAGAATCACAAATCCTTCTTCCATGCGTGTCTTGCTAAACATTCCTTTTTCGTCTATTGATTTCACAACCACACCACCTTTCACACCTAATGTAGTTGCATCTTTCTTCGAAAGTGTTTGCAAATCAGCTCCAAGCTTATCGAATATTGTATTTCTAACTACATCTAACGTGCCACCACTATTGCGTAAAGTAACAGTAACTTCATTTTCTTTACCATCTCTCTTGAAAGTGACTCTTACTTTATCACCTGGACGATAGGTTGCAATCTGTCCTACCATTTCTGCACCTGAATTTACAATGATACCATTCAGTTGGGTGATGATATCACCTTTCTTGATTCCAGCTTCAGCTGCCGCGCCGTTTGCGGGAACATTCAATACAAATACACCTTCACCATCCTTAATGCCTTGTTGTCTTTTCACTTCTTCACTTAGGTTATCACGTGCATATTCGATGCCGAGATAAGCCCTCTGGGGAGTTCCATATTTCATCAGGTCACTTACAATCTTCTTAACAATGTTTACAGGAATCGTAAATGAATAGCCAGCATATGATCCGGTTGGAGATGCGATAGCCGAATTAATTCCGATTAATTGTCCTGAAGGGTTGATCAGCGGACCACCGCTGTTTCCGGGATTTACCGCTGCGTCTGTCTGAATGAATGATTCAATAGGAGATTTACTTTGTCTGCTGTTAATTTCAATAGATCTTCCTTTTGCGCTCACGATTCCGGCTGTAACGGTTGTTTCCAGGTAAAGAGGATAACCTACTGCAAGTACCCATTGGCCAACTTTGACATTATCTGAATTACCGTATAAAAGGAATGGCAATCCTTTTGCATCAATTTTTACAACAGCGAGATCGCTACTTGGATCAGCTCCTACCACCTTAGCTTTGAATGACCTTCTATTGCTTAAGGTAACCGTTACTTCGTCAGCTCCATCTACCACGTGATTGTTTGTAACGATATATCCGTCGTCACTGATAATGACTCCAGAACCTGAACCCATTTCCGGGAGAGAACGGGAGCGGTCGCCGAAGAAATCATCTGGATCTATTCCAAACAAATCAGAAAATGGGTTTCTTTTTGGCAAATTATTGCTAGCTGAACGAACGGTCTTTGTGCGAATATGCACGGTCGCGGGGATGGCTGCGCTGGCAGCATCCACGAAATCAGCGGGACCATCGCCGGTCTTCTGACCATCAAAGAACTTTGCGTAGTTTGATGGTAGCTTCACTGAATCCTGCGTATAAAAATAAGTTTTGTTACGCTGGAAATGATCATAGCCCCAAATACTTGCAACGGCAGTTGCAGCACTGATTGCCACTACACCTAGTACTTGCTTAAATTTCATGGTAAATTTTAGTTTTAATAATAGTTTCCGACAAATTCTTCAAAATGCATGCCTATGTAGACAACAAATTAACGCGATCGATTAATCACAGTTGATACCACCAATTTAGTTTAACAAATAATTTACTAAGTCCTTCGTAGATCGCCTCTGTACAAATTTACGAAAGAAAATTTGGCATTCAATCCGACGGCTGCGGGGTTTTTTTGAATAGGATCTATTATGCATTTACCACTGGCAAAAGGTTGAAATTGCCTGTTTAATCGGTGATTTGCAATAGCCCTGCCTTCCTGATTCGTTATACAACTATTCCGTTCTGAGGATTTTGACCGGATGGTGACTGCGGCTTTTATCGCCTGAAAGCTGATCGAAACGGCGACAATCAGCAAGGCGGCAAGCCCCCTGCGGCGAACACTAGTGCATTGATATGAACGCGATAGGCAAAATCTCTGAGCCACACGTTCATTGCCCACCAGGCAGCGGGCGCAGAAATAATAAAGGCAAGCAACTGTGAGTACCTGGAACTCTTTTGATACAAGGAAGAATATCTTGTCTGTCGAAGCTTCCAGCACTTTTCGGACTTTTCTTCGCTTCTCAATAACAAATGAAGAAAGCCCAAAGAGGCCTAATGCAGCGATGATAATCGCACCAGTCTCTTGTGTCTCTCTGCGTGAAATTTTTCATAGATCCAGCAAGAAACGAACCGTATCAATTCCATCCGCATAATCCTTCAACCCCGGGTGTTGTGCCCTCCCAAATTGAAGCCGTCCATTTCCAACTACACACTGAATATCTTCATTTCCTTCGAGAGATTCCTCAACTTTTCTTATGTCTTTATAATACTCAAAATGCAAAACGCTGATCGGAGAAAACGGAGACGCGTTTTCTGTGACCAACAGCGATCCATTGGTCATATAGAATTTTTTATTGAGGATCAGGAGTGCTAATTGATAATCGTAGTTATTCTTGTATTTGTTATGGTCAGCCAGGTAGTTGTACTTGGAAAAAGTATTCAGCAGGGGAAGGAAATCGTAATCTTCAGGAACATAAATTTTCGTAATGTTTCTGCAACCTAATCCAAAATATGAATACACATCGTCTGCCAACCTTAGAAGATCAGCATCCGTCTCCCGACTGTCCAAAATTGCAACTGAAGTGCGATTGCGTCTTATTACATGGGGATATTTTGCAAAATAATATTCGAAATACCGCGCCGAATTATTACTTCCTGTGGCGATATAGGCGTCACATCCTTTTAATTTTTCTTCAAATGAGATAAATTCCCTTGTTCCAGGATCCATTTGATACAATTGATCTACGAGATGGCGAATTAAAATATTATCTTTTGAAGAGGGCTTGATCGTTTGCTTGTGACCCGTCAAGAAAACGGCAAGGAAATCGTGAAACCCAACAAGAGGAATGTTTCCTGCCATGACGATGCCCACATTCTTCATGCTCCCGCTTTTCTCAACTGAATTATATCCATTTATCCAATTTTCCAATTTGCTTTTTTCAAGGAAATCTTCACCAATTTGCCTCGTGGCCAGTTCAATAAATTCCGGGGTAAACCAGGGATTTTCATGAAATGCCTTTTGTCTGGCGCTTTGCCAGGATTCATTTTTTCCCAATATATATTTTCCCAACTCAACCAATAAGCGAATCCGGTGTTGTAAATCCATAAATCCTTTTATATTTGGATTGC
>PSRA01000012.1 GCA_003175695.1 Bacteroidota bacterium
CAGGCAAAACAAGTTTAAAATTTACTCTTTTCATATTATCTATTATTTGAGTATTTATTAGAATGTTAAGTTTACTCCTACAATATAGGTTTTCAATACCGGATAGTTTCCGTAGTCTATACCATAGCTTGCGCTGGAAGGATTACCCTGGTTTGGACCACTATTTTCAAGTCCGCCTGGTACTTGAGGATCGGGACCTGTGTACTTAGTAATCGTAAACAAGTTGGCTGCCTGCACATAAAGGCGCAATTTTTCAATACCTACTTTTTTAAGTGTTTGAATAGGTACAGTATATCCTAACATAAGGGATTTGCACCTGAGATATGAACCATTTTCAATATAGTAGGAAGTAACTACGCCATTGGTACTGTTTGTTTGAATATTTTCCAATATTGGCGCTTTTGCATTGTGATGGTCTGGTGTCCAGGAATTGTAAAGGAGATCTTTACTCTTGTTACCCTGGAAAGAAGCCCAGAAATCAGTCCAGTATCTTGTGTAGTTGAATACATCGTTACCCTGGCTGCCATAAAGAATCATAGAGAAGTCGAAGTCTTTATAAGTAGCTCCCAGGTTAATTCCATAGATGAATTTTGGATTGGGGTTGCCAATAAAGGTTCTGTCAGCATCATTAATCTGACCATCGTGATTTACATCAGCAAATTTGAACCTTCCAAGGCCCTTATCTGGCTGAACCCAACCGGCAGTGTCTTTAGTTTCGTTAAAGAAACCGGTAATTTTATAGCCATAGAATGCACTGATCGGATGGCCTTGCTGGTTGCGAACTAAACTTCCGATACGAGAGTCTGCCGCATCAAAATATCCGCTTGTACCAGGTATTTTAACAACTTGTGTTTTGTAAGTGGTAACATTCAAAGCAACATTGATCTTAAAATCGCGGTTGACTTGAGCATGGTAAGTAATAGTAGCGTCAACTCCCGTGTTTTGTACGTCTCCAATGTTCACCTGAGGAAGCGCGGCACCACCAACACTGATGGATCCCCCCACAACAGATCCTGCGAAGTCTTGGAAAAGCAGTCCGTTGATTTTCTTCTTATAATAATCAAAACTTAGTTCGATTTTATTTTTTATGATGGCCGCGTCAAATCCAATGTTCCACAGGATGTTTTCTTCCCATCCTGTCAGCGGGTTACCGATTTGAGAATGGTAGAAACCCTGCACGATACTTGAGCTTGTGCCCCCGATATCATAATATGAAGATCCGCCATCGCTATTATATAAGTTATATTGGTTAGAGGCTGTTACATTGTTCCTGGAACCCAACTTACCCCAGCTTCCTCTAACTTTTAAGAAGTTTAGCCAGGTTACATTTTTCATGAATTCTTCATTGGAAACCACCCAACCTCCTGAATACGATGGGAAATAACCAACCTGGTGCTCAATTCCGAATTGGGAAGCTGCATCTCGACGAAGGGTAAAGCCCAGATAATATTTTTCCATGAAAGAATAATCCAGTTTACCGAAAAGAGAGTACAGCGTACTTGGGCCAGGCATGAACGGGCCTGAACCTGTCTGTCCTGCTGTATAACCCCACAACTGCTGGTTAATTGGACTACCCGCGTTAATTACACGAAGCGCAGGATCATCTGAAAAATAATTCAGGCGCTGACCACCGATCGCTCTTCCCTTGTAGCTGATCGCTTCACTCCCTATCAAAACTCTCAAAGTGTGTTTTTCTGCGAAAGTATTGTTGTAAGTGAGTGTATTGACCCAGTCCCAGGTACTGTTGTAGAAATGATTCTCAGAGTAGCTGTTCCCTGAATTGTTTTCAGCGTTTTCGTAAGTGTGGTAAGTGTAACCGTTGTACATACCATTGTCGATGGTACCACCAAACTGAGTGCGGGCGGTAAAGTGTTTGAGGAAATCAACTTCAGCCCAAACGTTACCAATCACATCCCAATTCTGTGTAATGTCATTTTCGGACCGGGTTTGATTAGCAACAGGATTTTGGGCGTTTCCTAACTCAGGTCCGTTACTACCTGCCCAATTTCCTTTGATATCATGAACAGGGATAATCGGCTGTTCGCGATAAATCATGTTAATGGTGTTTTCACCATTGATGCTAAGGTTGAGTCCCGGGTTTTGTTTATAAACGAAATAGGCGTTTTCTCCTATTCGAATGAAGTTTTTAATATTGAAAGTCGTGTTGATTCTTGCACTATATCTCTTCAGGTATGTGGCCAGCACGGTACCTTGTTGGTCAAAATACCCAACTGAGAACAAATAAGATGATCTGTCACCACCGCCACTAGCAGAAACCGTATGGCTTTGCATAAAAGCTGGTTTAAACAGTTCATGGAACCAGTCAGTTCCTTGTTTGTTGGCTCTTGTGATTTGATAAATCGCTCCTTTGTTGTAATCTACATTATACAAAGCAGGATTTACAGCAGAATCTCCTTCACTTTTGCCACCTGGTGTAATGTAGTCCGGCAACACTGGGCTGGCTCCATTTCCGTACTGAACAGAAGCCGGGTTGCCATTGGCTCCAACCTGGCCAGCATTTTTGTTTGCAATCCAAAATGCGTTGGCCAATTCCTGTGAGTTTAACAAGTGGAATACATTTCCTGTTGGTGGCTGTTGCGTTCCCACATAACCATCATAAGTGATAGTGGGCTTACCAGCCTTACCTCTTTTTGTTGTTACGATGATCACTCCATTTGAACCGCGGACACCATAAATAGATGCAGCCCCGGCATCTTTCAGGATTTGCATAGACTCAATGTCGTTCGCATTGATGTCGCGCAAACTGGCCTGAATTCCATCGATGATAACTAATGGCGAAGTGTTACCAAATGAAGATACGCCCCTGATAAAAATATTGCTGGGGGCGCCTGGTTGACCTGACGTGACCACGTTAACGCCGGAGGCCTGTCCCTGCAACATTTGCTCTGGGCTAGCTACCGGTATCGTCTTCATGTCTTTTACACTCACCACTGATACAGCGCCCGTAATGTCCTTCTTTCTTTGGGCTGTGTAACCAGTGACGACCACATCGTTTAATGATGTTGCAGAGAGTGAAAGTACGACATCACCGATGGATGCGCGTCCACCGACGGGAACTTGCAAGGCTTCAAAGCCTACAACGGTGATAATTAGTGTTCCTACATCTTTGCTTGAATTGATGGTGAAGGATCCATCTGCTCCAGTCTGAGTCGCAACTTTTGTCCCTTTGATTTGGACCGTTGCGCCCACTATCGGTTGTTTGTCTGCGTTACTGATAACCCGACCAGTAACTGTCTTTTGAGCTAGCGCACTGCTACTCAATAGCAAAAACAGCACTATGCAGCAATAGCTCGCAAGCGCGTTAGTTTTGAATGGCATAAGCAGGATAGTTGTTTGAATTGATAAAAAAAGCAAATAATAATCACGTGAATTTACATATAACCTGCATAAATCATAATATTTTTTTAACAATTTCTTGGCATTAACACCAGGAAAACAATGTGTACATTAGACACTATCCTGAAAAATCAATTTTTTTGCGAATGAGCAAATTGATTTTCCCATTTACTTAATAAAAAAACTCCTGCAAAAAGCAAGAGTTTTCAAAAAAAACATTTCAAAAACAAAAACTAAGTTGCCCAGGCTCTGTCACCTTTAGTATATGGGATACATCCCTCATATTTTCCAGGAACTGCAATATAACGGAGAGCCTTTGTCGCTCCTATTTCAGATGTAAAATATCCCCACAAAGTAAGCTCTTTCATCAGCCGGAAATAATGTGAAGGATCTTCCGGCTTCTTCTTGCTCATATATTCTTTTTGTTCCTTATCCAAGTCAACTAACAAGTCATGTCTTTCCTGCGCGCTTGCAGACAAAAATGACTTTCCATTTTTCTTCCTGCTGGCTTCTTCCAATTTTTTCATTCCATCAAGAAAAACCTGCTGGTCTCTCGGCTCGTAACAGTCTGCAACAATTCTTTGCATGAATTCACCAATCTGCGTTGCTTTAGCTCCCGGTGTTGATGTGGTCGGTATGATTGTCTCTCCTACTTCGTCGAGGAAAGAAATATCATTCGGTGAAAAATTCAACCCCGCTGCACCAATATTCTTGTCGGTATTTGTGCAACCGGATAAAAAAGCTTCTGCTCCAACGATGGTACCACCTAACAATAGCGCCACACTGGACAATGCTTCTCGTCTATTCATAATATTTCTGATTTATTATCCTGCTTTTCATTCAACGCTAGCAGGAATCGGTTATAAAATTAAAATTGCTGTTTTTTTATAATTATTCAAAAAGAGTTTTTTTCTTAACATTCTTTTATAGTGTCACAGTTTCCTACGTCACAAATTTCCTTGCTTTAATTCTTCTACTGCATGATTGGCTGCTCGCGCTGTAAATGCCATGTAAAGAATGGAAGGACTTCCATAACCCGTACTTGCCATGCAGGCTCCATCAGTCACAAAAACATTTTTGCAATGATGCAATTGATTCCACTTGTTCAACAACGAAGTTGCGGGATCCTTGCCCATCCTGCATCCACCCATTTCATGAATATCCCTGCCCGGCGCCCAATGATTATCATGTTGCGTGATATTTTTCACACCGCAACTGTCAAACATTTCACTGCCTTGCGTCAAAAAATCCTTCAACAATCTTTCGTCATTGTCGTCGTATCCCACATTCATGACCAATAGAGGAATACCCCACTGATCCTTTTTATCCTTGCTCAGGCTTACCTGGTTGATCTCCTTAGGAATTGTTTCTGCCTGCATATACATATACATATGCCACCCTCCTGGTTCCGTCATTGCCTCTTTAAATGAAGCGCCGATTTGCTCTTCTGATTGCTCCGGCGCACCTCTTTCACGCCAGGCGCCCATAAAAGACATGTAACCTCCTACAAAATCGGTGTCCTGCTTATGCAGGTTCCTGAAATTCGCCATCATGCATTCTGCCGTTCTTCTTCCAAAATAATATTTATCCTGAAAGCCTTCTACTGCCCCATTTACTGATCCACGGTAATTCTGAAAACAAACATATTTTCCCAACAATCCATTATCATTTCCCAATCCATTTGGAAAGCGCTGGGATGTTGAGTTCAACAAAATAAGATTTGTGTTAAGCGCGGAAGCATTGGCAAAAATAATTTTGGCGTAATACTCAATTGTTTCGTGTGTATTCGTATCAATAATTCTTACTCCCGATGCCTTGCCTGTTTTATCATCATAGATGATCGAATGGACGACCGAAAATGGCCGGATCGTCAAATTTCCTGTCTTTATCGCCCAGGGGAGCGTTGATGACACCGAGCTAAAATAACCTCCAAATGGACAACCTCTCATACAAAGATCCCTGGCCTCGCAGCGAGCTCTCCCCTGTTGCAAATGAATTTCTCCAGGTTTAGTTAACTGAGCCCATCGCCCCTGCACCATGAAGCGATCTTTGTATTTATGATGGAGCTTATAACGAAAATCAGTTTCAACGCAGTTAAAATCGAAGGGCGGTAGATACTCTCCATCAGGCATCGCTTCCAGCCCATCTTTGTTACCGCAAATACCGGCAAATCGTTCCGCGTGCGAATACCAGGGAGCAATCTCATCATATGTAATGGGCCACTCAATTCCATACCCGTATCGCGCAGGTGATGTAAACTCAAAATGGCTCCACCGTGGACATGCTCTTCCCCAAATGAGGGATTTGCCACCTACCTGGTAACCCCTGATCCATTCAAACGGCTTTTCCTGCACATAAGGATGATCATTGTCTCTTATAAAGAAGTGAGCTGTGCCCTCATCAAAACCAGCTGCTTGTGTAATCAACGGATTTTCGTCCACAAATTTTCTTGTCATTTCTCCACGATGAGGAAAATCCCAAGGGTTCATAGTTGCCGTTGGATAATCCTTCAAATGCACCACATTTCTTCCTCTTTCAAGGATGAGCGTCTTAAGACCATGTTCACACAATTCTTTAGCTGCCCAACCTCCGCTGATGCCACTTCCTATCACAATTGCATCGAAGCTATGCTGGTCTTTAGCTCTGTTGTTAATATTTATGGTGTCGCCGGGCATTTGATGTCTATAGCTTTCGTGACTTTCTCAATGCTGTTTTACCCAAAGGCGCAAAGGCGACTCGATGCTACTTTTGTGTCTTTGCGTGAAACAGAACCTTAAGGGTTGTATATGAGATACACGCGGAATATTTAAGCTCAGAGATTATTCTTCTTCAATTCTTCCACTGCAAAATTCGCTGCTCTGGCCGTCAGGGCCATGTAAGTCAATGAAGGATTTTGGCAAGCAGCTGAAGTCATGCATGCTCCATCAGTAACAAAAACATTCTTGGCATCCCAAACCTGGTTGTGCATGTTCAGAACAGAAGTTTTACTTTGCTTCCCCATTCTTGCCGAACCCATTTCATGGATGCCGTCACCGACCTCATGACCTCCATTCCATGTTCGCACATTCTTCACACCCGCCGCTTCCAACATGGCCTTCCCTTCTTCCAAAATAGCTTCACGCATTTTGTACTCGTTTTCTTTTAACTCGACTTCCATAGCCAAAACCGGCAGTCCCCATTTATCCTTTTTATTCTTATCCAGCGAAATTTTATTTTCATGATATGGCAACAACTCTCCAAATCCTGTAATTCCAAAACCCCATTGCCCCGGTTCAGTTAATGCCTCCTTGAATTCAGCGCCGATTCCCATCTCGGCGACATTCCGGCTCCAATTCTCCCGACTCGCTGCTCCCTGGTAACCAAAACCTCTTAAAAAATCTCTTTTTTTGTCGCCAGGAAGATTGGCAAATCGAACGATATATATTCCATTGGCTCTTCTTCCATAATAATATTTGTCCTCATATCCTTCCATTGTTCCTGCTACACCCAGGTTATAGTGGTGGTCCATTATATTATGGCCCAATTCGCCACTGCTACTACCCAGACCTTCTGGCCAAATATCTGTTGCCGTATTCATTAAGATCCAGGCACTATTCAAAGCTGACGCATTCAAAAAAACAATTTTCGAATAGAACTCATAAGTCTTGTTCGTCTCGGCGTCCAGTACTTCTACACCCTTTGCTTTCTTTGAATCCTTATCATAAATGATTCGTGTAACAAGGGACCAGGGTCTGACGGTGAGGTTCCCGGTTTTCATGGCAGCCGGCAGTGTAGAGGACTGAGTACTGAAATAGCCGCCGAAGGGGCATCCCTCCCAGCAACGATTTCGGAACTGGCACTGCGTTCTTCCGGGAATCGGTGCAGTCAGATTTGCGCTTCTGCCAATGATCATGTGCCTGTTGTTCTTATAATGATCCTTGATCCTCGCTGCAACATCTCTTTCCACACAATTCATTTCCATGGGTGGAAGAAAATGTCCATCGGGCAATTGTTGCAGCCCCTCTGCAGATCCGCTCACGCCGATAAATTTCTCAACATGATCATACCAAGGTGCAATATCACGGTAACGTATAGGCCAGTCTATGGCAATACCATCCTTTGAATTAGCTTCAAAATCAAAATCACTCCAGCGATAGCTTTGACGGCCCCACAGGATGGAACGTCCACCCAATTGGTAGGATCGCCACCATTTAAAAGGTTTTATTTCTGTATAGGGTGCATCGACATCATTGGCCCAATAATCCATGATGGGTTCAACTTTACCCCATGTACGGGCAATGATGGGATGTTGTTTTAATTGCTCTGTAGTAGGCTTACCACGGTGCGCAAAATCCCATGGATTCTTCTCGGCACTAACATAATCCTTAATATGTTCAAAATTTCTTCCCCTCTCAAGCATGAGGACCTTCAATCCCTTTTCAGTAAGCTCCTTTGCAGCCCATCCTCCACTGATCCCTGATCCAACAACTATGGCATCAAAAGTATTTTGTGCTTCCGCTTTATTATTTATGTGGGTGGTATCTCCTGGCATTTGTGATTTAGAATTAGGTTATCTATACTTTGGTAAGATGAGATTACAAATTTTGTTTTTTCAATTCATCCACAGCATGATTGGCAGCTCTTGCCGTAATCGCCATAAATGTGAGCGATGGATTTTGATTTCCTACAGAAGTCATGCACGCTCCGTCAGTTACAAAAACATTTTTACAGGCGTGAAGCTGGTTCCACTCATTCAAGAGGGAAGTCTTGGGATCCTTTCCCATGCGAACTCCTCCCATTTCATGAATATCCAGTCCTGGAGCTTGCCTGGTGTCCTGGGTCACTATATTTTTACAACCAGCTTTATCAAGCATCTCCGCTCCCTGCGTTAGAAAATCATTTTTCATTTTTTCGTCATTCTCGTCATATTCCACAGAGGTGACCAATTGCGGAATTCCCCAGGCGTCTTTTTTATCCTGGCTCAATCGAACATGGTTATTGTATTTCGGAATTGTCTCGCCTTGCATTCCCATGCTGATCCACCAATTGCCTGGCTCTGTCAAACTATCCTTCCAATGTCCACCAATTCCCTCGGACTCTGTACCTTCTTGCCAACCTATCCTGGATGCACCAAAATAAGCAAGATATCCGCGCAGAAAATCAGTTTGCTGTTTAAAAACGTTTCTAAATGCAGGTATGAATGCTTCCGTAGGCCTTCTGCCGTAATAGTATCCATCATGGAACCCATCATAACTAGCGGTTATGCTTCCCCGGTAGTTATGGAAGGCCACAAATCTTCCCAACAGGCCATGGTCGTTTCCTATGCCTGCAGGAAACCTGGATGATATGGAATTGAGAAGAATCAGGTTGGTATTCAGGCAGGCTGCATTCACAAAAATGATCCTGGCATAAAATTCTCTCTCTTCTTTGGTAATTGCATCAATTACGCGCACTCCAATTGCTTTGTTTTTCTTGGAATCATAGAGGACAGAATGCACAACCGAGTCTGGCCGAAGCTCCAAATTGCCCGTTTTCTGTGCCCAGGGAAGGGTCGAAGAATTTGAACTGAAATAACCACCAAAAGGACAACCTCGTTCACACAAAGACCTGGCCTGGCACTGACCCCTGCCCTGTTGCAGATGTATTTCTCGGGGTTTGGTCAGATGTGCGCATCGGCCTATGATGACCTGCCTGTCACTATAATTTTCTTTGATTTTTTGTTGAATGTGTTTTTCAACACAATTCAATTCCCACGGTGGCAGAAATTCACCATCAGGAAGATTGGGTACCCCGTCGCGATTGCCACTGATGCCGGCAAAAGTTTCAACATGGCTATACCACGGTGCCATATCCGCATAACGAATGGGCCAATCTACCGCAAAGCCATCTCTGGCAGGCGCTTCAAATTCATATGGACTCCATCGTTGCGTTTGCCTGGCCCACAAGAGGGATTTTCCTCCTACCTGGTATCCACGGATCCAGTCGAAGGGTTTCTCCTGCACATAGGGATGATCGTTATCTTTTACGAAAAAATGTGCCGTGGCTTCACCAAATGCATAACACCTGCTTACTATCGGATTTTCGTTAGTGACTTGCGCAGGCATTTTGCCACGATGTTGAAAATCCCAGGGATTTTTGGTAGCAGTCGGATAGTCTTTTAAATGGACAACATTCTTTCCCCTTTCCAGCATCAGGGTTTTAAGACCCTTTTCACAAAGCTCTTTTGCTGCCCATCCTCCACTAATACCAGAGCCAATGACTATGGCATCGTAAGTATTTTGATCTTTTGCTTTGTTATTGATATAAACTGAATCGCCGGGCAATATGAATTATTTGAAAAAAATTTAAGTTATTATAAATTACCTTTTTTCAATTCGCTCACTGCATGATCGGCTGCTCTCGCACTAAATGCCATATACGTTAAAGAAGGATTCTGACACGCCGCAGAAGCCATAAATGCTCCATCTGTTACAAATACATTCGGTGCGTCCCAAACCTGGTTCCATTTATTTAGGACAGAAGTTTTTGGATCTTTTCCCATCCTTGCAGTACCCATTTCATGAATACCCCTGCCAAGATAGGGATCTCCATCGCCTCCTTTCACATTTTTAACTCCAGCGGATTCCAGCATTTCAATGGCGTCGTTCAACATATCCTTGCGCATTTTCAGCTCATTCTCCTTCAGCTCACAATCGAATGCCAGTACGTTCAATCCCCATTTGTCTTTCCTTGTTTTATCCAGCGTGATTTTATTTTCATGATAAGGCAGTGTTTCTCCAAAACCGCCGAATCCGATTCTCCAAACTCCCGGTTCCACCAATGCTTCTTTCAATCCTGCACCAATCTCATATTCTGCGACCTCTCTTTGCCAACCTTCACGCCCGCCTGCTCCCTGGTAACCAAATCCACGAATATAGTCCCTCTTATCACCAAAGAAATTTCTATAACGAGGGATATAAAGTCCATTTGCGCGACGGCCGAAATAATATTTGTCTTCGTAGCCTTCTACTGTGCCTTCGGCGCCAACGCCCAGATGATGGTCCATCACATTGTGACCCAACTCGCCACTGCTGCTGCCCAAACCATCAGGCCAGATATCAGTTGCCGAGTTCATCAGGATCCAAGCACTATTTAGTGTGGAAGCATTGAGAAAAACTACTTTCGCCTGGTAAGTATAGGTTTTCATTGTCTCGGCATCCAACACTTCAACACCCGTAGCTCTCTTTTTGTCTTTGTCATAAAGAACTTTCGTAACGATCGACCAGGGCCTGAGCGTGAGATTACCAGTTTTCATGGCAGCAGGCAACGTCACACTTTGCGTGGAGAAATAACCACCAAAGGGACATCCAAACCAGCACTTATCACGATACATACATTGTCTTCCATTTAAAGGAATCGTTGCATGTGCACAACGTCCGATAATTGCCTTGCGCGCACCTTTGTAATGATCCTTAAGGCGGGTCACAAAATCTTTTTCAACACAATTCATTTCCATCGCAGGTAAGAAATGGCTGTCCGGGAGTTCAGGTAATCCTTCCTTTGATCCGCTCACACCTACATATTTTTCGACATAATCATACCAAGGTTCTATGTCTTTATACCGGACGGGCCAATCGACGCCGACGCCATCTCTTGCATTTTCTTCAAAATAAAGATCACTCCAGCGATAGCTTTGACGACCCCAAAGTAGTGAGCGCCCGCCAACATGATAGCCGCGGAACCAGTCAAATCTTTTTATTTCAGTGTAAGGTGAATCTTTATCACTCGCCCACCAATCGAGATTCCTTTCATTCAAAGGATAGTCACGTTTGAGAACTGGATAATCTTTTATCATTTGCTGCGTCCTGGTACCGCGGTGCGGATAATCCCAGTTCTCCCTGTTGGCTGATGTGTAATCTTTAATGTGCTCGATATTCATTCCCCTTTCGAGCATGATTGTTTTCAAGCCTCTTTCCGTTAATTCTTTAGCGACAATGCCGCCGCTTATGCCTGAACCGACGACAATTGCATCATACACGTTATCTGCCATGATCTGTATTGAGGGTTTTAAAATTTCAAAAAATCAATTTTACAAAAGCAATTAGTTGAATCTTAACCAAGATTTCTCTTTTTCAATTCACTCACCGCATGATCTGCCGCCCGTGCAGTGAACGCCATATAGCTCAGCGAAGGGTTAACACAAGACGATGAAACTGCGAATGAGCCATCTGTCACAAATACATTAGGAGCATCCCAAACCTGATTCCATTTATTCAAAACTGACGTTTTGGGATCTTTACCCATCCTTGCAGATCCCATTTCATGAATGCCTCTGCCTAAAGTACCATCTCCTTCCCGACCCTTTACATTCTTTACTCCCGCGGCTTCCAGCATTTCGATGGCATCATCTTTCATATCCTTGCGCATCTTTTTCTCGTTCTCTTTGTATTCGACATCGATTGCAAGAATGTTCAGTCCCCATTTATCTTTTTTGGTCTTGTCAAGTGTGATTTTATTTTCATGGTAAGGAAGGGTTTCTCCAAAACCTCCCAGATTCATCGTCCAGTGTCCTGGTTCCGTTAAAGCTTCTTTGAGATCAACGCCAATTGAAACTTCTTCCGCCGAACGATTATATCCCTGGCGCAAGCCTCCACCCTGGTAGCCGAATCCGCGTAAATAGTCTCTCTTATCACCAAAAAGATTTCTGAATCGTGGTATATAGATTCCATTTGCTCTTCTTCCGAAATGGTATTTGTCTTCATAACCATCAACGATACCCGAAGCTCCCACTCCCAGGTGATGATCCATTATATTATGTCCCAATTCTCCACTACTGCTACCCAATCCATCGGGCCAGATATCAGTTGCGGAATTCATCAGGATCCAGGCACTGTTGAGCGTTGAAGCATTCAGGAAAATGATCTTGGCTGTATAGACATAAGTCTTGTTGGTTTCAGCATCCAACACTTCGACACCAGTCGCCCTTTTTTTATCCTTGTCGTATAAAACGCGCGTGACAATGCTCCAAGGCCGCAAAGTAAGATTGCCCGTTTTCATAGCAGCCGGCAAAGTGGAAGACTGCGTACTGAAATAGCCACCGAAAGGACAGCCCAGCCAGCACTTATTTCTAAATTGGCAATTTGTTCTGCCTTCGTGCGGCACCGTTAGATTTGCAACCCTGCCAATCACCATTTGACGCATCCCTTTATAATGTTCTTTGATACGGGCAGATACATCCTTCTCAACACAAGTCATGTCCATCGGGGGCAGAAATTGTCCGTCTGGCAATTGCGGTATCCCATCCCGGTTGCCACTGATTCCGGCAAATTTTTCTGCATAATCGTACCAGGGAGCAATTTCGCGATAGCGAACTGGCCAATCAATGCCGACGCCCTCTTTTGCATTGGCTTCGAAATCAAAATCACTCCATCGATAACTCTGTCTTCCCCACATCAGTGATCGTCCGCCGACATGGTAACCCCGGAACCAGTCAAATCTTTTTATTTCTGTATATGGACTTTCTTTTTCATTAACCCAATAATCCAAATTAGATTCATTCAGTGGGTAGTCTCTTTTAAGGACAGGGTAATCCTTCTTCATTTGTTGCGTAGCCCTTCCACGATGAGGATAATCCCAGGCCTCCTTAGTAGCATTGACATAATCCTTAACATGCTCGATGTTTCTACCCCGCTCAAGCATGATTGTCTTCAGGCCTTTTTCACATAATTCCTTTGCCGCCCATCCGCCGCTGATTCCTGAACCAACCACAATTGCATCATACTGATTATCTGCCATGAATTTTTACTTGTTTTATTTGTTTGTAAGAAAATCTGATTTGAGAAAACGATAAGGAATAAGATTCATCGCACGGGGGATCATGCGACAGGAATTGATCAAGCTTGAGAATAATATGTATTTGGATCCTGTTTCTCTCATTATTGATTTCATTCTTTCACTTCTTTGCTTTGTACGATGGCATTTCCGTAGATCATACATCGCAAATACTTACACCCTGTTTCAGGGAGGCGATCTTGTCCTTAGCCGCAGGTATGAATTCCTGCGCCACATATCCTTTATAGCCCGTTTCAATAATTGCTTTCATGATGGCTGGATAATAAAGTTCCTGCGTTTCATCAATCTCATGCCGACCCGGAACACCTCCTGTATGATAATGGCCAATGTATTGTTGATTGTCACGAATGGTCCGGATCACATCGCCCTCATCAATCTGCATATGGTAAATATCGTACAGCAATTTGAAATTGGGCGACTGTAATCTTTTACATAATTCAACGCCCCAGGCAGTTCTATCACACATATAATCTTTATGGTCTACCTTGCTGTTCAATAACTCCATTTGAATAGTGATACCATTTTTCTCTGCAAGAGGAAGAACATTTTTCAACCCTTCCACACAATTCTTCAATCCGGTTTCATCATCCATGCCATTTCTGCTACCGCTGAAGCAAATCACGTCAGTGTATCCGGCTTTTTTCATGAGCGGAATGACGTCTGAATAATCCTTGATCAACAGCTCGTGAAATTTCTTGTTGTTCCAACCTTCGGTTAAACTCACCTTGCCGCCATGATAGCACATAGAACTGAATATACCATGTTTTTGAAGGGTCGGCCAGTCTTTAGGAGCTATGAGATCGATTGCATTAAAGCCAATGTTTTTAATCACCTGGCACAGTTCTTCCACCGAAATGAAATTATATGTCCACTGGCAAACCGAGTGATTGATATTGCCTTTGAGTTCCAATTTTTTTTCTGATTTATCGGGAGATGTAAAAGATGATAAGATCGGGTTACCTGCTATCAGCGCAGCAGAACCAGCTGCAAAATTCTTAATAACAGTACGGCGCGAATGTTTACTAGGCATGGCAAGCAAATTAAACAGGTAATTTACAAAATCAATCAATATCTGCCGTCGACAATTTGATGACCTGTCATTAAATTGAGTCAACGGAAGTGTTTTTAAATTAGTTAGGCTGGCGTGGTAGCGGCCTTGTGAGATGCGTATATTTTCCTTCTTGAAATATAAATCAGGATAAACACAACTAACACAATGGCAGGCATAATCGCCACTTTCAAAAATGTATTCGAACTGGCTATGTTGTTAGCATCAGCCGCAGAGGCGCCGGAATTAACGGCAGCTTGTTTAAAATCTTCGAACCATTTGCCCATTATTGGTAAGATGAAAGCAACTGATAACATTCCTCCGCCACCCATCAACGAAAGTCCCAAAGCGCCTGTGTCTGGCAAATATTCTGAAACAAAACCCAGCATCGTCGGCCAGAAGAAACAGATACCCACTGCAAAAACAAAAGCGGCACCAAAGGCGGCATTGCCAGTTGCTTTGCTCAAAAGTATCAAACCGATTCCTGCAAAAAAGGCTGAGAATATCAACATCCCATTTGGATTGAACCGGTGAACTACCGGGCCAGCAAAGGCTCTCCCCAAGGCCATTACTCCATTTATTAATACCAGCACGAGAATTCCTGATACGCCTGCATTTTCCAAAAATCCAGGCAGCCATTGGTTGGTACCCAATTCTGTTGCCGCTGTCAGGAACATACATGCGAGCATTACGAGGAACAATGGATTCAGGCAGGATGCAAACATTTTTCCTGTAGAGACGCCTTTGGTCACTCTTTCTGTTTGCGGGAAAGACAAGCTGAAAAACATATATCCATAGATGATTGCAGGAATAAACAGTATTGCGATCATAACATGCCAATCCACCTTAAGTACGACCAACAATAAATAGGAAACCAAACCTCCGATAACTATTCCTCCCGGGAACCAGACATGGAATCGGTTTAGCATGGTCGTTTTATTATCGGGAAATAATGTCACGGTGAGGGGATTGCATGCTGCCTCCACCATTCCATTTCCAATTCCAATACAAACAGTGCCGATGAATAGCATGCTGGCGTCCTTGGCAATCAGGTAAATAACTACTCCGAGAATATGTCCAATGAAAGCAAAGACCAGCAAACGTTTCATACCAAGCACGTCGCAAAGCGGACCACCGATGATCATGGCAAGTGTAAAGCCCCAAAATGCGGGACTGAAGATCCATCCCAACTGAACCTTGTCCAAGTGAAATGCGGGACCCCAAACGCCTTCGAGTGAAGCTCGGAAGGCAAAAGTCATTGCGGTAAAAATGAGGGCTATGCGGCTTGCAAGAAAAAGCTTGTCGCGCTGAATGGGTTGTGACATGGCAAAATTCAGTTTTGTTGAATACTAATCGTTAGAAAAAAATTTTAGTGAGCCTGTTGAAGCTCCGTACTTTTACCGCCCACTGATCCATTTCAGTAACACATATCAATGTCGCGATAGCCTGCTTCAACAAGTCGTAAAAGTAATTTTTTATTTTAAAATAAAAAATCGCTACAAATGTAAGTATGACAATTTTTATCCAAGTCTGTTTTAATTTGTTAAAATTGCGCCGAAATCTTTTAAATAAAATAAAAAACTATGAATAGAAAACTCAGAATGGGCATGGTAGGTGGAGGCAAGGACGCTTTCATCGGCGCCATTCACCGGATTGCAGCTAACATGGATGGCTTGATTGAATTGGTCGCTGGTGCATTAAGCATCAATGCTGATATCGCGAGGGATTCAGGCAAAGCTTTATTTCTACCGGAAGAAAGAACCTATTTGACTTATGACGAGATGTTGGAGAAAGAAAGCAAACAACCTAAAGACAAGCGAATGGACTTTGTCACGATCGTTACGCCCAACTTCGCGCATTTTGCTCCGGCCATGCTCGCACTGGACAAAGGATTTAATGTTGTCATCGAAAAGCCGATCACTTTCACTATTGACGAGGCAAAACAATTAAAGAAAAAAGTGGAAGAAACAGGTCTAGTCCTTTGTTTAACCCATACCTATTCAGGCTATCCAATGGTGAAACAAGCCAAACATATGGTGCAGTCGGGCGCCTTGGGCAAAGTGAGAAAGATTTGGGTGGAATATCCCCAGGGATGGCTGAGTAAATTGACCGAACGTGAAGGCAATGCGCAGGCAGCCTGGAGAACTGATCCCAAGAAATCAGGAAAAAGTGGTTGCATGGGCGATATAGGAACCCATGCTGCACACCTCGCCGAATATATCACGGGTCTTCGCATCACACATCTTTGTGCAGATTTGAATGTCATGGTTCAGGGCAGGGCACTTGATGATGATGGCAATGTGCTGTTGAAATTCGACAATGGCGCAGCCGGCGTGTTAATGGCATCGCAGGTTGCTGCCGGTGAAGAAAATGCATTGAAGATTAGAATTTATGGAGAAAAAGGCGGCATTGAATGGGCGCAGCAGGAGCCAAATACGCTCCTTGTAAAGTGGTTGGATCAACCCACACAGATCTTCCGGGCAGGTGTTGGCTACAAAGAGCCACTTTCGGGATTCGCAACACATAATTTCCGTACACCTGGTGGCCATCCGGAAGGTTACCTCGAAGCTTTCGGAAATATATACCGGAATTTCGCACTTACTCTCTCTGCCAGGATTGATGGGAAAGAGCCCAGCAAGGAAATGTTGGATTTTCCAAAAGTGGATGAAGGAATTCGCGGTATGGCGTTTATAAATAACGTGGTGAAGAGCGCTGCCAGCAATGAAAAATGGACGGCGTTTGAAATGTAAAATTGAAATTAAATAAATTTTATGTGCCCTATGTTCCGCTGCGTCTGTGGGGTGGGAAAGAACGTAGGTTCAAGCTTTTTCCGCAGGAACATAAGGGCAAATGGAAATGAAAAACTTAAAATAAATGAAGACACTTAAAGGACCGGGATTATTTCTTGCTCAATTCATGGCAGACACAGCGCCGTTCAATTCGCTGGAATCAATTTGCAGGTGGGCAAAAAGCATAGGCTTCGTGGGCGTCCAAATTCCCAGCTGGGACGCCCGGTGCATCGATCTGCAAAAAGCCGCGACCAGTAAAACATACGCAGACGAGGTCCAAGGGATCGTTCAAAGCGCCGGATTGGAAATCACTGAATTGTCGACTCATTTACAGGGGCAGCTTGTAGCCGTACATCCCGCCTATGACGCTTTATTTGATGGATTTGCGCCAAAGGCCGTGCACAACAATCCCAAAGCAAGGACAGAATGGGCTGTCCAACAACTAAAATTTGCTGCTGCAGCTTCCCGCAATTTAGGACTCAACGCACATGCGACATTTAGCGGCGCACTTCTGTGGCCTAACGTTTATCCATGGCCGCAAAGACCTGCCGGTTTGGTTGAGACCGGATTCAATGAGTTGGCGAGGAGATGGAAACCTATTTTGGATGAATTCGACAAACATGGTGTTGATCTCTGCTATGAAATTCATCCAGGAGAGGATCTTCATGATGGCATCACATATGAAATGTTCCTCGAACACACTAACAATCATCCCAGGGCTTGTCTCTTATATGATCCTTCTCATTTTGTGTTGCAGTGTCTCGATTACTTAGAATACATCGACAATTATCATGAAAGGATCAGGATGTTTCATGTCAAGGACGCGGAATTTAATCCAACCGGCAAGCAGGGAGTTTATGGAGGTTACCAGAGTTGGATAGACCGCGCAGGCAGGTTTCGGTCTTTGGGAGACGGACAGGTTGATTTCAAATCAATTTTCAGCAAGCTGGCAGCTTATGATTTTCCTGGCTGGGCAGTTTTGGAATGGGAATGCTGCATCAAACATCCGGAAGACGGTGCAAAAGAAGGTTCGGTATTTATAAAAAATCACATCATCCGAGTAACGGAAAAAGCGTTTGATGATTTTGCCGGAACCGGGTCGGACGAGCAGTTCAACCGCGCTGTATTGGGTATTGCGTGAACATTTTTGGGAACAGCATCCCGCTGATTCATCTAAAATCAATAGTTTTGAAAAAATCTAACCGAATTTAATAATCATCTTTATCACAACATGAAAAAAGTATTTATCGTATTGGTCTCCACAACCCTGGCCGTTGCCTGTGGCGGTGGCGGAAGCACTGAAACAAAAAAAGATACTGCAGCAACAACTACAACAGCCCCCGCACCAGGCGGAGGGGCTGCGACAGCTAGTGCGCCAGGTCTGGAAATGATCGCATCCAGTGACTGTACAACTTGCCACAGGCTGGAAAAAAGCGGAGCAGGCTCTGCAATCGGGCCTGCTTACAGTGAAGTAGCAGCAAGATATGCAAATGCCGCAGACACTACGGTGGATCGCCTTGTGGCAAAAGTTATTAGCGGTGGAACAGGTAATTGGGGACAAGTGCCAATGACTCCGCATCCGGCATTGTCTAAAGACTCTGTAAGACAAATGGTCCAATATATTTTATCGCTTAAAAAATAAATGAAATGAAAAGAATTGCTTGCCTGACAGTGGCACTGGCACTGTTAACGATGAATCTTTGCGCACAAATGGAAAATCAATTGACAGCCCAGGAAAAAAGCGAAGGCTGGAAATTGTTGTTTGATGGCAGTACTACGAAGGGATGGCGCACTTATGGAAAGAAAACGGCCGGGAGCGCCTGGAAATCGGATGGTGCATTGCACCTCGATGCTTCTAAAAAATCAGGCTATCAATCTAGCGGCGGAGGAGATTTAGTAACAGACCAGGAATTCACCAATTTTGAATTGAAACTCGAATGGAAAATTTCAAAAGGTGGCAATAGCGGTATTTTGTTCCTTGTAAAAGAGGATCCAAAGTATAAGGAAACCTGGAACACAGGACCGGAAATGCAGGTGTTGGACAATGATGGACACGAAGATGGTAAAATCAAAAAACACCGGGCTGGAGACTTGTATGATTTAATTTCTTCCTCGTCAGAGCCGGTCAAGCCTGTTGGTGAATGGAATGAAGTCACCATCCGTCTCAATCACGGCAAGCTCGACCTATACATGAATGGCGTTAACATTGTATCAACTACGATGTGGGATGCTGATTGGGATAAATTAGTTGCAGGCAGCAAATTCAAAGATATGCCGGGTTTTGCAAGATACAAGACCGGCAGAATTGCATTGCAAGATCACGGTTTTGATGTTTGGTTCAGAAATATCCGGATCAAAGAGCTCTAATGATACTTCAGGCTTCTTGACACCTTCCGATTTACTTAAGTCTGGCGCGAGTGTTCCCGCAGGGCCGTTGCGATTTGCAAAGTGATGCAAGGTGCGCCCTGGGCAACGATCCGCTCTAAAAAAAATAAAATCACAATGAGAAAAAATATCGTTCCTTCCTTTCTTGTTCTTTTTTGCCTTTTCTTGTTAAGCGCCATGCCAAATCGTTCGCGCCCACGCGTCCTCATCTTTTCAAAGACTAACGGTTACCACCATGCGAGTATTCCTGCTGGCATAGCAGCAATTAAAAAACTGGGCGCAGAAAATGGTTTTGATGTTGACGACACAACTGATTCTTTGGCTTTCAACAAAAAAAACCTGAAAAAATATGCAGCGATCATTTTTCTGTCGCCAACAGGAACAGTATTTGGGCCAGACCAGGAAGCTGCGTTTCAGGAGTTTATTCAGCACGGTGGCGGTTTTGTCGGCATTCATGCTGCCACAGATTGTGAATACAATTGGTCCTGGTACGGCGAATTGGTGGGTGCCTACTTCAAATCTCATCCGAAACAGCAACAGGCCAAATTGATCATTGTCGACAAGAACAATGCCGCTACGGCCGGTCTGCCTGATCCCTGGGTGCGCTTCGATGAATGGTATAATTTCAAAAACTTAAGTGACAAGACCAACGTACTGCTGAAGATTGATGAAACTTCCTATGCCGGAGGCGAAAATAGTCAAAATCATCCAATGGCCTGGTATCATGATTTTGATGGGGGCCGGGCTTTTTACACAGCGTTGGGTCACACGGATGAGTCATTTTCAGATAGCAACTATTTGCATCACATCCTGGGCGGTATCAAATACGCAATTGGTCACTAGAGCGGATTTCATACAAAGACGCAAAGGTAGAAGCCTGCTGGCTTTGCGTCTTTTTGTGTGGAGCTTAGTTTAGAATCCCTTTTGCTCCTTCACACCAATCGACCTCATAAATGCATCATTATTCGGCTCCCTGCCTAAAAATTTGCGAACCAGTTCCTTTTCGTCCACTGAGCCCAGCACTTCCAGGATTTCCTTTCGATAACGAATACCCGTTTTTGAATCCATCACACCATTTTTTTCAAAAACAGAAAACATATCCTGCGCATACACTTTGGACCATAGATATCCATAATAATTAGCAGCATATCCATTCAGGTGCGTGAAACCACAAATAAAATGAGTCCCCTCTGTTTGGGGAATAAGCATTATATGTTGCAGGTTATTGGCGACCTGGTTGATATCCTCTTTTTTGATACTGTCATATTTGTCATGGAAAGTAAAGTCCACCGAACCGAGATAGACCTGTCGGATATAATTCAATGATCCTTCCTGCACTTCCTTTGCTTTCCTCATTTTTTCAAACATCGATTCGGGTAATACTGCACCTGTTTTATAATGTTTTGCAAAAAGCTTAAGTGAAGGATATTCCCAACACCAGTTTTCCAGGAATTGAGACGGCGCTTCTACAAAGTCGGGCTTGACTGTTCCGGGTTGAGAAGCAAGATCAGAGCGAACGACTGTAAAATGCACAAGATGGCCAAATTCATGAAACAAAGTAATTACGTCTGTATGATTCAAGAGTGAGGGTTCCGCGGCGCTTCCCTCAGGGAAATTGCAGATCAATGCTGCAACAGGCAAAACCTCTTTACCCTCCGCCTTACGGTATTGACTGATTTGAAAGCAAGCAAAATGTGTATACTTATTTGCACGTGGATAAAGATCGAAATAGAAGCTACCGATCTTTTTACCTTCTTTATACATATCAAACGTCCTCACTTTATGATACCAAACCGGGACATTTTGAGTTTCTTTAATTTCAATACCAAATAGCCTTTGATATACGTCAAACATACCTTTAATGGTATTATTCATTTCAAAGTATGAACGAAGTGAGTCTGTATTTAATTGGTATTTGGTGTCCAATAATTGTTTTCTATAGAAAAGAACATCCCATGCAAATATTGTGTCCGATAATTCCGGATGCATTTGCTTCTTCACCTGCCTCAGGTCACCAAGCTGATCTTTTGCAAAAGGAGTCAATTTATCGATTAGATCATATTCGAACTTCCAGACATTCTCTGGCTTAGCTGCCATTTTTGTGACCAGCGCATTTTGAGCAAAACTCCGAAAGCCAAGTGTCGTGGCATACACCTGTCGATAATAAAGGAGACTATCAAGGACCTGCAGGTTTTCGGGATAGGCGCGATTGTTGTATTTGAAATACATCTGAAACCTGGTCCTATCATTAACTGCGTAGCGGGCGATATCCTGATAGTTTGGATTGTTTACATATATAACGAAATTCCCTTCGGGCCTTTTCCATTTCGCACTCACCTGATCCGGCACACCTTCAATATCTTTCTGGTTAAACACGACGCTATCCCTTGATTCAGCGAGATTTTTATCGAACTGAATCCCGAAAGCGATCAGCTTCTCATTAATGGCCTCCAGTTTTTTCCTTCCTGTTTCGTCTAATTTCATTCCATTGTTCTCAAACGCGACTATCAATTCACGCAAAAACTTTTTATGATTGGGAGCAATGGCTGCTGCCTGTTTGGAATCTGCAAAGCGTTTCATTGTCTTATACAGATTTTCATTCAGTAATAGATTAGAAGAATAGATGGACAATTCTTCATAACCTTTATCAGCCGAATTCCTGATGCTGTCAGATTCATACGTTGCGCCGATTAATCCCAATTTTAAAAGAAGATCGGAAAGATCATATTGCAATTCATCAAACAACGGCAAGACAGAACTAATAGTTGCATCCGATGAGCCTGCCTTAATAATGTTATCAACACGCCTGTCAGATCTTTGGGAAATTTCCTTGACCGCCTCGCGAATCACGGGAGAAGTTACTTTGTCAAATGCCAGCGGTTCATTCGAATGAACAAGAAGCGGATTTTGGGAGAAGCAAAATGTGGATATTGTGACAAACAGAATAATCAGTTTTATCCGAATCATAAAAAAATTTTGAATGATTACTAAGGTAGGTATTTCACACAAAGGCGCAAAGGAGACGCCCAGACGCAAAGGTAGAACGTTGCTCTCCTTTGTGTCTGGGCGTCTCCTTTGCACCTTTGCATAAAAAAAATCCCCTACACCAACGGTAACTTATACCCGTTATGGTACTCTTTCATTAAATACGCTGTATTAATGGCACTATCCGAAAATTTTCCTGCGCTCTTATCCCAGCTCACACGTTGGCCACTGCGAAAACTTATATTTCCCATTTGTGCTACTGTGGCGACATGTGCGCCATCCTGGATAGAACAGCGAAGATCTTCCAGTTTGCGGGAGCGCACCACATCTATAAAATTCACCCAATGACGATCTAATCCATTGTCCGTAGGTGTTGCTAATAATTTGCTGACTTTATTTTTAGCGTGCTTTTCTTCCATCACTTCCCATCCCCACCTTCCGACGGCCAATGTTGCATTATTTCCAATAAACGCGATACCATGATCGCGATCATATGATCCATTATCAATGCCCATAGCATGATCCCATATCAGATTGAACTGATCGAATTCGTAGAGCGTAGTTAGCGTATCGGGAGTTTCCTGGTATAGTTCAGGATATGCGAACCGTCCTCCTAACGCTGCAACAGTTTTTGGCACATCCGCTTTCATACCTAGCAAACCGTAATCCAACAAATGAACACCCCAATCAGTCATTAAGCCTCCGGCATAATCCCAAAACCACCGGAAATGAAAATGAAATCTACTGGCATTAAAGTCCCTTTTCGGAGCAGGCCCTAACCATTGAGCATAGTCAACTCCGGGAGGAGGCGCAGAATCAGGTCTTACAATGTCTGGTCTCATCCAACCCTGATAACACCACACTTTCACCGTACGGATCCGTCCCAACTGTCCCGAATACACGAAATCCAGAGCATCCTGAAAATGCTGCTGGCTGCGCTGCCACTGGCCTGCTTGTACGACCTTATTGTACTTTTTTTGCGCCGCCATCATTGCCCTGCATTCTCCGATTGAATTCCCCACCGGTTTTTCGACATAAACATCTTTTCCGGCTTCACATGCGTGCATCATGATTAACGCGTGCCAATGGTCAGGGGTACCGATAATGACTACATCAATATCTTTTTGATCCAATAATTTTCTATAATCAGTGTAAGTTTTAACAGTTGCAGGATCTACATTCAGTTTATGTAAATCCTTCATTCTTTTATCCAGAACAGACTGGTCTACGTCACAAAGCGCCGTAACACGAACACCAGGCACTTTCAGCGCAGCGGTTAAATCAGACCATCCCATTCCATTGATACCAATCGCTCCAATATTTATTTGATCGCTGGGAGCCATTTTTTTTGTCCAGGCCGCCAATGAATTTTCCTGGATAGCGGATAAAATGGCGGCACTCCCCACCAACTTTCCAGTTTGCATTAAAAAAGTCCTTCGATTCGTCATGATTGTTTTTTGATTTAGTAACTAGTAGTTTCTATTTGGCAATTTTCGAGAATGGATCACAATGAACGCGAAGCTTACGGGGAGTAGACGACGTTGTGCTTTCCTATGTAACCTTCGTGTTTTATGTGATTCATTTGTCAAAGGCTAACCCAGAATATTATTTTTTACGTATTCGTAGCTTTTTGAAATGCTCTCATAAACCGGCATCTTCACCCTGTCTTGCTCCACGAAGAAGTATTCCAATCCCGACTCTTTTTGATGCTTAAAAATCTCTTTGTAATTGATAATTCCACTTCCGACTTCCGTAAAGGATTTTTCCGGTGTACTGTCCATATCTTTAATATGCCACATTTTAATTCGTCCCGGATTCGCTTTGATCATTTCGATTGGGTCCTTACCTGCTTTCGTGATCCAGTAAATATCCATTTCAAAATTTACCTGTGAAGGATCGGTTTGCTTCTGCAGTATCTCATAACCGGTTTGCCCATTACCCCAGTCTTTGAATTCGAAGTCATGATTGTGATAAGCAAGCCGCATTCCTGTTGGTTTTACAACTTCTGCGGCTCTGTTAAGTCTGTCGGCTAGTCTTTTATAATCGTCCAGGCTTGTCCGCAAATTTTCTGTTAAATAGGGAATAGTGAAAAACGCATGCGACATTTTCACCGAGTCAGCCACAGTTCTCTTTAATTCGTCTTCATCACCTTTCAACAAATAATTTGGCAATGAATAATGGCCGCTGGGTGTTTTGAGATTATTTGCTTTAAAGATGGCGGCAAAATCTTCAGGTGAAAGTCCAAAATATTTTCCGTCCTTGTAATTAAATATTTCAACGGAGTTATACCCCACCTGTGCAATTTTAGCTATCGTGTTTTTGATATCCTTGTTTGCTTCTTCGCGGAGGGTATACAATTGAATCCCGATTAATTTGTTCGCAGCAAACAAGCGGATTGGATTCATGAGGGCTGCGGCGCTGGCCAAGGAGGCCTGCTTGAGAAATACACGTCGTGTTGGCATAGCATCTGTTTAAGCGATGAAATTACAGAAATTTAGGCGACAGAATGGGACATTTAGAAATGATATTCCCTATTATTTTGTTATACCATAGGAACCATAATATCCTGCCCCAATTAAAGCAGTTTTGTCGTTGAGAAGTATGGCCACAGGCACTTTTCTGATCAGGTCCTGCATTCTGTCACAATCCAGAAAATTGTCATAAAAGACATTTTGTTGAAGAAGCGAAGTAATTTTTGGCGGAATCCCTCCTCCCAAAAACAAGCCACCGGTTGCCTTTAATTTCAAAACAAGATTTGAAGATTCTCTTGCCAGATACCGAACATAATTTTGCATGGCTTCGGAACAGGTAGGGTCACTTTCTGCAAGACCAGATTCGCTGATAACGGCAGAAGGATCCTGGTTTTCAAATGCACGCATAAGCCATTCCTGCCTTGGCCGCTTTTTCACCTCGCACAAAAAATCATAAATATCACGGATACCCGGTCCTGCAATCACCTTTTCCCAACTGACTACTTCATAGCGCTTTTGCAAGAATGAATATAGCTCAAGATCAAATTCTGTTCTGGGAGAATAATCGCTATGGCCACCTTCTGTTGGAAATGGAAAATAGGACTTCCCATCCCAATATAGGCCGCCTTCACCTAAACCTGTTCCCGGCGCCAGTATGGCCAAATTGCCGCCCTGTTCTGCAGCACCCGGATGAATCATGATTATATCATTCTCCGATAATCCTGCCAGGCCAAAGGCAGTTGCTTCCAGGTCATTGATCAGCGTGACTGATTTTGTTTTTGCCAGCTTCGCCAATGCAGAAGCGTCGATATACCAGGATAGGTTTGTTAACTCCACTTTTCCCTGGAAGACCGGCCCGGCCACGCCAAGGCATATGCGATCTAATTTGATGTTATCGTGTGCTGCAAGAAATTCCTTCAGCATGTCTTCAAAGGAGGAGAATTTGGAGGATTGAAAGCTTGATTCAGTCACCTGCTCTATCCCATTTACATCGGCTTTAAATAACGCAAGATTGGTTTTCGTACCACCAATATCTCCGGCAAGAACATTGATTGTCTTTTTCTTCAATTTCGATTTTCCTGGCAGTGACAATGGGATTTTGGTAAGGCTCATAGCTTGAAATTAAGAATCGAATTTAGTTTGTTTAAACTAATATCGCCTTCAGTCCGGCAAAAGATGCTGCAATCAAATAAATCAAGATGGCTGTTATTGAAGATGGAAAAAATATCGATGATCATCCACCCGTTGATGAACATTCGGACCATATGGGCAGATTGAGAGAAACTCTTGACTATTTGAAAAAATCAAGGCAGGATATCGCACGTGATGAAGACAACCAATTTGCAAGCGGATTGCAGGCACGTGCATTTGGGCACATTGATGCCACTATTCAGGCAACTAAAAGAGCGATTCACGATTGATCTTTGATGAACCTATTCTTCATTGACTGCTTAAGAGAACAGGTGAATACCTAGTTCTCCTGTAATCAAATCCAATTCTAGAATCTTTCTATTCACTTACGTTGGAATTGAATCTGAGATAAATACTAAACCTTTGCTGCCCTGGTGGAAATAGATTTTATTGTCCAGCAGGCTGCAAAGTTGAAGAGAGTTAGATTTCGTATTGGTTTTAACTGCCCGTGAAAATAAGACGGTATAACTTTTCTGTCGGCTGAATTCAATTGGTTCTTCGAGCGCATTTCGAATGATAATTTTCAGCTTAAATGATCCTGCGTCAAATTACCTCCATCATTTTGCATAAGAAAATTGCGCCTTCTTATCTCCAATCATAATATCAAAATCACCAGGTTCAGTTACTGTTTTTAATTCAGCATTAACGAAGGCGAGGTCATTCTGATCTAGTGTGAATTGAACAGTCTGGGTTTCCCCTGCCTTTAAGAATATCTTCTTAAAAGCACGCAAACGCTGCATCGGTGGTGTGATGCTAGCATAATGCTGGTGGGTGAATAAATCAACAGCGTTCTTACCATCTCGTGTGCCTGTATTCTTGACGGTGATGGTTACGGTTAGTTTTTCGGAACCTCTGATAGAGGGGGCACTTAATTGAATGGGGCCATACTCAAACTGCGTATAACTTAATCCATAACCAAACGGAAAAAGCGGTTTGTAGCCATCCCAGGTCATGTTCTCATTAAAAACTTCCCTGACATCCTCAGTTCTTTTGCGGTCATACAACACCATTTCCCCCATTGATCTCGGGTAGCTGAAAGGAAGCCGTCCATCAGGGTTATAATCTCCAAAAAGCACATCCGCCAATGCTTCCGCTGTTTTTCTTCCGGACCAATAAGTGAGCACTATTCCTTTTACTTTGGGTTCAAGCGTAGTTATAAAACGCGGCCTGCCTTGGGTCATTACCAGAATCACTGGCTTGCCTGTACCTATCGCGGCATTCGCAAGTGCCAATTGGTTGTCTGGTAAAGCAAGATCTGAAATGTTGCCTGGACTTTCCGCATAAGCGTTCTCACCCAAACAAAGAACAATTACATCAACAGAGGCAGCCGCATTTTTGAGCTTTTCTATATCATAATTAGCCGGGTTGTTAAAACCTTTGCCTCCCGAAAGAGTCGTGTTGGAAGCTTTATCTGATATTGCCTGGGCGATAGTTTTGCTATTGGCAGGATACAATTCCTCGACATTGCCCTGCCAGATGTAAGACCAACATCCATTTAAAGCAGATATACTTTGTGCGGTAGGCCCGGCAACAAGAATTTTTTTGTCTTTGGAAAGAGGTAGAATATTGTCACTGTTCTTCAAAAGTGTCATGGCCTCATGTGCTGCGTTCAATGCCAGTGTTTGGTATTCGGGTTTGCCAAAATTTGCTAAAGCCTCCTTTTCAGGATATGGGTTATCAAATAATCCCACTTTCATTTTAAGTGTAAGAATCCGACTGACTGCTTCATCAATTCTACTCATTGGGACCTCGCCTTTCTGAACTGCTTCTTTCAACAGATCAAAAAATGAAAAGTCACTCGGCACCATACTCATATCAACGCCGGCATTTACTGCCAGCACTACTGCTTCTCTTGGCGTATGAGCAACCAGGTGCCTGGTGTGAAGGCGAATAATATCCTCCCAATCCGAAACGACAACACCTTCAAATCCCAATTCCTTGCGCAATACGTCCGTCAACAGGTATTTACTGGCGTGAACAGGAGTGCCATTGATATCGCCCGAGTTGATCATGATTGTAGCTGATCCCGCCTTTATTGCTTCGCGGAATTGAGGAAGAAAATATTCTCTCAATTCTATTTCGGGAATATAAGATGGAGTTCGGTCCTTACCGGTTCTCGGTGCAGAATAGCCGAGATAGTGTTTCATGCAGGATGCCACTGCAGCGGGATTTTTCAATCCATCTTCCTGGTAGCCATTAACGGCTGCCACTCCCATTGTCTTTCCCATAAATACATCTTCGCCGTAAGTTTCGGGAAAGCGAGACCACAGGGGTTGCCGCCCGCAATCTAATACGGGTGCGAAATTCCAACGAACACCCGAAGCGCGAAGCTCCTTGGCCGTTACCTTAGCGGCATTACGAACCAGTTCAGGATTGCGGGTAGCTGCCATGGCGATACTTTGAGGAAAAAGCGTTGCATCCAGCGTGTAAGTTTGACCGTGGATGCCGTCCAATCCATATATAACGGGAATCTTTAAACGAGAGTTTTTGACTTCGTCTTGTATTTGGGTTTGAACCTGCCGCCAGGTCTCCACTGATAGGGCATGAGCCGTTGTATTTAGGATCGAACCAACTTTATAATCCTGGATGGCTTTTTTCAAGGCCGCCGGATCGACAGAACCATCCTGGTTTCCCCATCCGCCTTTCGCAATCAATGCCATTGTCACTTGTGTCATCTGTCCCACTTTTTCATCCAGCGTCATTTGTTTAATTAGCGCATCTACTTTTTGTTTGATAGCATCCGGTGTCTGAGCAGGAGAAATGGCCAACCAGCAGAGGGCCAGCAGGCAGAGTGACAATCGTTTCATGTTTGCTTTGGTTTAATTGAAGGGATGCTAAAATACAGGTTCTTCCGAATTTTCCCTGATTGTCGCGACGTTTTTTTTAAGACACGCATCCACACACGAGGCTTGATAAAAAAGGCCAGTGTAGAAACACCGGCCACATGAGAAAAACTTCAGTTATGATAATCACTTGACTTATTAAC
>PSRA01000262.1 GCA_003175695.1 Bacteroidota bacterium
ATTTAACAAGTTGAAACAGGGTATCTGATGATCGGTTGGGCATCGTAATTTGAAATCTTAAAATCCTTTACCAGCAAGGGTTTGAGCCCTCAATGGGCCTTTTCAATACTGTAGACTAACCTCTATTTTGATTTTATTGCTAGCGCGACAGGAGATAATTTCGAAAATTCGGGTTACTACATATTTTATAACGGCTTGTTTTACAAATGTAATCACCCTGAGTCATTTTTATCATTTCTATCAATAAACGATATGTCTAACCATAAAGTTCACATCTTCGACACCACTTTGCGTGACGGCGAACAAGTTCCTGGCTGTAAACTCAATACAAAGGAAAAAATCGAATTGGCGCTTGCCCTGGAAGATCTGGGAGTTGATATCATTGAAGCGGGGTTTCCCATTTCAAGTCCTGGAGATTTTCATTCAGTGGAAGAAATTTCCAGGATCATCCGCAATGCCTCGGTATGTGGACTGAGCAGGGCAGTTAAAAAAGATATTGAAGTGGCAGCCGAAGCACTCAAGCATGCTAAAAGGCCAAGAATCCACACCGGCATCGGCACTTCCGACCTCCATATTAAGGCTAAATTCAATTCTACCCGTGAAGAAATCCTGGAAAGAGCTGTTCAGGCTGTGAAATGGGCCAGGAACCTGGTAGAAGATGTTGAGTTCTATGCCGAAGACGCCGGAAGAACAGACAATGAATACCTGGCTCGCGTGATTGAGGCTGTCATCAGGGCAGGTGCTACCGTTGTGAATATTCCTGATACCACGGGCTATTGTCTTCCTCACCAATATGGAGAAAAGATTGGCTACCTCGTCAACCACGTAAATAACATTGACAAAGCGATCATCTCATGCCATTGCCATAACGATCTTGGTTTGGCAACAGCAAATTCAATTTCCGGTGTCATCGCCGGTGCCCGCCAAATCGAATGTACAATTAATGGCCTTGGTGAAAGAGCAGGTAATACCTCGCTAGAGGAAGTGGTCATGGTGATAAAGCAACATGCTGACCTGGGGTTTCATACACGGGTCAACTCACAAAAACTCAATCCCGTCAGCCGACTGGTAGCTGAAACCATGCGCATGCCTGTTCAGCCTAATAAAGCAATTGTTGGTTCTAACGCATTTTCTCATTCATCAGGAATTCACCAGGATGGTTTCCTCAAGGATTCTTTGACCTATGAGATCATCAATCCGGAAGAAGTAGGTGCTGACGGGTCAAAAATTGTACTAACGGCAAGGAGCGGCCGAAGTGCACTGGCCCATCGCCTGCACAAGATTGGCTATTCTTTTACAAGGAACGATATCGATACGATTTACGGCAAGTTCTTGCAGGTTGCCGACACGAAGAAGGAAGTGAATGAAGAAGATCTCCAAAATTTGGCAAAAGCTTATTTAGCCAGCACTGTTGAAGTATAATAACCAGTCTTTAGTCGGGAGTCAGGAGACGGGAGTTAGCTCCAGGCTGCTGACTCTCAACTAATGACTGGCGACTAATAAAAAAATTATGTCAAAAACTTTATTCGAAAAGATCTGGGACAAGCACGTTGTGAAGACGATTGCAGATGGTCCATCAGTATTATACATAGACAAACATTTTATTCATGAAGTCACCAGCCCGCAGGCATTCAAAGGGCTCGAGCAAAGAGGTTTGAAAGTATTTCGGCCAAAACAAGTAGTAGCCACAGCGGATCACAACGTTCCGACGATCAACCAACATCTCCCGATAAAGGAGGAATTGTCGCGGATCCAGGTACAAACGTTGAAAGAAAACTGCGAAAAGTTTGGAATAGAATTGTATGGATTGGGACATCCCTACCAGGGCATCGTTCATGTGATCGGCCCCGAACTAGGAATCACGCAGCCAGGAATGACCGTCGTTTGCGGTGACAGTCACACTTCCACTCACGGCGCATTTGGGACCATTGCATTTGGGATCGGCACCAGTGAAGTAGAGATGGTGCTTGCAACACAATGCCTGTTGCAGACTAAACCAAAATTAATGCGCATTAATGTCGAAGGTAAATTGAACAAGGCTGTTGTTTCGAAAGATATCATTTTATATATCATCTCACAGATTTCGGCAAGTGGAGCCACTGGTTATGCTGTAGAATATGCGGGATCAGCCATCAGAAGCCTGTCGATGGAAGCCCGCATGACCATTTGTAATATGAGCATTGAAATGGGTGCGCGCTGCGGAATGATTGCTCCGGATGAAATCACATTTGAATATATGAAGGGTCGTGCATTTGCACCGAAGGGAGCCAAATGGGATGAAGCAGTTGCTTATTGGAAGAATTTGCAATCCGATCCAGGTGCCCGGTTCGATCACGAAATAAATATTGATGCAGCGGATATAGAGCCGATGATCACCTATGGCACTAATCCGGGTATGGGCATTGGCGTTACCGGACATGTTCCGAACCTCAGCGAGATTGATGAAAAAGAGAAACCTTCGTTTGAAAAGTCGTTGAACTATATGGGTCTCGAACCCGGTATCGATATCAAGGGGAAAAAAGTTGACTATGTCTTTATTGGAAGCTGCACCAACAGCAGAATTGAAGACCTTAGGATGGTGGCCAATTTTGTGAAGGGAAAACAAAAGGCTTCGGATGTGGAAGTATGGATTGTGCCAGGCAGCAGGCAGGTTGAAAAGCAAGCGAGGGAAGAAGGGATCGATAAAATTTTAGAAGACGCGGGATTTATGTTAAGACAACCAGGATGCTCGGCATGCCTGGGGATGAATGAAGACAAAATACCTGCTGGAAAATATTGCATCTCTACCAGCAACAGGAATTTTGAAGGAAGGCAGGGGCCGAATGCGAGAACTTTTTTGGCAAGTCCGCTCACAGCTGCTGCGGCAGCGATTACAGGCAAAGTGGCAGATGTCAGGGAACTAATCTAATCAGGTGAAGGGCGACCTTGATGCCCTCACTTTAAAAATGGGAATATGAAAAAGTTACAATTCACATGGATTTTATTAGCGCTGACAACTGCCTGCTATGCACAAACATTTACGCTGAGAAGCAAAGACATTGGCGGCCAGGCAACAAATAAAGAAGTGTTCAAAGGTTTCGGTTGCACCGGAGATAATATTTCACCTCAATTGTATTGGGAGAATGCTCCGGCAGGAACTAAGAGCTTTGCTGTAACGATGTACGATCCGGATGCTCCTACAGGAAGCGGCTTTTGGCACTGGATCATTTTTGATATTCCCGCCGATGTCACCGAATTGAAATCAAATGCGGGCAACCTGTCTAAAAATCTCGCGCCTGCCGGCAGTATCCAAAGCAAAACAGATTTTGGTCAGCCGGGATATGGCGGACCTTGTCCGCCGGAAGGCAGCCCCTTCCATGAATACAAGATCACAGTGTATGCTTTAAAAACGGCAAAGTTAGATCTCGACCAAAATGCTATGCCGGCTTACGTTGGATTCAATCTATCCATGAACACGATTGCGAAAGCTACGATCGTCATGTATTTTAAGCGATAAAAATTATCATTCAATGAGCAAACAGATAAATATAATAGAATCTACAGCGGTGCCGATCGAAATAGAGAACATTGATACGGATCAAATCATTCCCGCACGTTTTCTAAAAGCAACCAGCCGGGATGGCTTTGGGAAAAACCTCTTTCGCGATTGGCGTTTTATTCAGGATGATGAGAATAAACCAAAGACTGAATTTGTACTGAACAAACCGACGTATAAAGGAAAAATCCTGGTTGCCGCAAAAAACTTCGGTTGTGGTTCATCGAGAGAGCATGCTGCCTGGGCCATCAAGGACTATGGATTCGATGTGGTGGTCAGCTCCTTTTTTGCAGATATTTTCAAAAACAATGCCTTGAATAATTTCCTCTTACCGGTAACAGTAAGCGAAGAATTCCTCAAGGAGATATTTTCCACCGTAAAGAAAAATCCTTCCACCCGTCTGATTGTAAAACTCCAGGATCAAACAATCGAATGGGAAGGTGGGAAAAAAGAAAAATTTGAGATCAATCATTATAAAAAAACCTGCCTGATCAACGGATATGATGATATTGACTATTTGTTGAGCATGAGGGGAGAAATTGAATCTTTTGAAAAAGATGAAGTTCTGTTTTAAAACTGTGTGGCATTTCACAGAAAATAAAATGCCAACCATATGAAAGGAAAGAATCAGGACAGTTCAGAAAAAACGGACACGGACCCAACAGGCGTGCAAAAGAATATAGTTGTGATAGAAGGCGATGGCATCGGACCTGAAGTAACGCGTCAATCCGTGAAAGTATTGAATTCGATAGCAGATCGTTTCGGCCATGAATTCAGTTTTACTTATTTTCTCATGGGAGCCATTGCCATTGACAAAACCGGCAATCCCCTACCCGACGAAACGATAGAAGCATCATTGAACAGCGATGCTATTTTATTTGGGGCAATCGGACATCCAAAATATGACAATGACCCATCGGCAAAAGTGAGGCCCGAGCAAGGTCTTTTGAAATTGAGGAAATCGCTTCAATTGTTTGCCAATATTCGGCCTGTATCAACGTATGCCGCCCTTCATCATTTGTCGCCATTGAAGACAAAAAATATTGAAGGCGTAGACTTTGTTATTTACCGGGAGCTCACAGGCGGAATTTATTTTGGTAAGAAAGAAATAAATGCTGCCGGCACGCAGGCATCTGACGATTGTGTTTATTCGCGAGAAGAAATTGAGCGGATATCACACCTGGCCTTTCAGCACGCGAGGCAAAGAAGAAAAAAATTGACGCTGGTAGATAAGGCGAACGTTTTGGAAACGTCCAGGCTCTGGAGAAAGGTCGTGCAGGAAATTGCCGGGCAATACAAGGATGTGGCAGTAGATTTTCTTTTCGTGGATAATGCTGCCATGCAAATTATTCTCAATCCAAAGCAATTCGATGTGATACTGACAGAGAACATGTTTGGAGACATCATCAGCGATGAAGCTAGCGTGATCAGCGGATCACTTGGATTGTTGCCTTCTGCTTCTATCGGCAAGGGAGCTGCACTTTTCGAACCAATCCATGGATCGTATCCGCAGGCAGCGGGAAAGGATATTGCCAATCCGCTGGGTTCAATCCTGTCTGCCGCCATGCTATTGGATCATATTGAATTGCATAAAGAAGCAAACCTGGTAAGAGAAGCAGTAGACTGGACTTTGAGAAATGGATTTGTGACAAAAGATATCGATCCGGTAAACTTTTATTTCACTACTACCATCGGCGAATTGATCAGCGATTATGTTGGAGGAAAAATACCTGGTGATATTAATAAAGCGAATGTTGAGATAAGGAAGTCGACAATAATATAGCCCTTAGTCAGGAGTTGACTCCGGACTAAAAACTAAAAAAGTTCTTTGTAGATTACATGGCGGTTCGTATATTCGTGCAACAACAATTTTTCATGTTGAAAAGCAGATTATATAATATTCTATCGCTCTCCATTATTACGGTGGTGGTCGTGATTATTTCTGCAATACATGGAGGTGGTTGTTAAATTATAAAATTGTACTTCAGAATATAAGCGACCCGCCTCCAAAAAGGCGGGTCGCTTTTTTATGCAAAATTTTATCGTCAGAAAAATATAAGCCGGACAAAAATTAACAGCATGGCAGAACTCAATAAATATTCAAGGGTATTAACACAGGATCAAACGCAGCCTGCTGCGCAAGCCATGTTGTATGGAATTGGTCTGACAGAACTGGATTTAAAAAAGGCCCAGGTAGGCATCGTCAGCATGGGCTACGATGGAAACACGTGCAACATGCACTTGAACGACCTGGCAAAAGTGGTGAAGCAAAGTGTTTGGGACAATGAGTTGGTGGGCCTCATATTTAATACCATCGGTGTAAGCGACGGAATGAGTATGGGTACCGAGGGGATGCGTTATTCGCTCGTTAGTCGCGACCTGATTGCGGATTCTATTGAAACAGTCTGCGGTGCCCAGTATTACGATGCACTCATTGCAATTCCCGGTTGCGACAAGAATATGCCAGGCTCCGTTATGGCTATGGGCAGACTCAATCGTCCTTCCATCATGTTGTATGGAGGTACTATCGCTCCCGGACATTATAAAGGCCAGGATTTGAATATCGTTTCTGCATTTGAAGCCTTAGGGCAAAAAATTGCCGGCCAGCTGAGTGAGGCCGATTTTAAAGGCATCGTAATGAATTCCTGTCCCGGAGCCGGCGCATGCGGCGGCATCTACACGGCCAACACGATGTCCTCGGCCATTGAAGCTTTGGGAATGAGTCTTCCCTACTCTTCCTCGAATCCTGCGGTCAGCGAAGCAAAACAAAAAGAGTGTGAGGCAGCAGGAAAAGCCATTCGCCTGTTGATGGAAAAGGATATCCGTCCCCGTGATATCATGACAAGAAAAGCTTTTGACAACGCGATCACGGTCGTGATGGCATTAGGCGGATCTACAAACGCCGTATTGCATTTGATCGCCATCGCAAAGAGCATCGATATACAATTGACACTGGAGGATTTTCAAAATATCGCCAATAAAGTGCCTGTTCTGGCTGACATGAAACCCAGCGGAAAATACATGATGGAAGACCTTCACCATATCGGAGGCGTTCCCGCTGTGATGAAATATTTATTGTCGAAAGGACTTTTGCATGGAGATTGTCTGACTGCCACTACACATACATTGGCTGAAAACCTGAAGGATGTTCCGGACCTGAAATTTGACTCGCAAAAAGTTATCATGCCTCTGGAGGCACCCATCAAAAAAACAGGTCACCTTCAAATGCTTTATGGCAATCTTGCTGAAACCGGAAGCGTCGCAAAAATTACAGGGAAAGAGGGAGAAAAATTCAAAGGACCAGCAAGAGTTTTTGAAGGCGAGTTCGAATTGAT
>PSRA01000060.1 GCA_003175695.1 Bacteroidota bacterium
GGTTTCGGCGCCGGCTTCGGTTTCGGCGCCGGCTTCGGTTTCGGCGCAGGCTTGGGCTTCGGCGTGGGCCTTGGCTTAGGTGCAGCGGGCCTAGAAGGTCTAGGCGTTGGTCTTGGTCGCGGGGGCATTTTGCTTCTCGTAGTAGAACGGCGGCCGGGACTATACCCGGTCTCTTATGACCCGGTACTTCAGAGATTATCTGTCGTCGCACGCGTGAAGATAGCTGTACGTGCAATCAGTAGCGCGTATGGTCGGCCGGTCATCGTGTGAACGACGCGCATGTTGCCATCGATGAGCTTTTGATTCGATTTCGTCGTCTGGTCGGACTTTGGAATCTGATTGACACGTCCAAACTGGCACGCGATTATCACAAGTGAGCCGTGCACCGTCCTACAAGTGGAGGGTTCTATGATTCACCGGATGTTTCTGCTGATGCTTTTAGCTGCCGTCGTCGGATCGAGCGGGCATTCGTTGCTGGCAGCCGACGCGTATGTCGGTAGCTCCGTGCTTCCAAAATGCGAGCGCCTTGTCGTTTCGATCGACCAAGTGCAAGTTGCGACAGAGGCCGACTTTCAGTGGCCGGCCGTCGTGGGAAAGGTAGAGGGGCAATGGCTCTGGATAACGGACGACGGCCGAAGCCGAGCCGATGGTCGGCCGTCTCAGGGATGGGTGCGCAAATCTGACGTGATTTTAACAGAGAAAGATCCGATCGAAAGCCTCTACCCAACGGCGATCGATTATTTCACGGCACAGTTGGCGATGATCGATTCCCATTTACCTAACATCAGCAAAAGTCGCGCATATTGGCTGCGCGGCGTCGCATGGGAGACCGTCCCGGATTACAACGCTGCGCGCGACGATTACAGGTGCGCGATCGAGTGTCCAGATATTCACGGCAGCAGCTACGAGGACGAAGTGCATGCGGGCCGAGCACGGTGTCTAGCCGCGCTCACCATTCGAAATAACGCGTCAGTGTTCGCGTCGTCCGACGGGATTTGTCAACTGTGGAAGGCATGTTGTCGATCGGCCCCATCCTGTTCCACATTAGAATTCATTCCGCTGCCAGTACCCACGCCAGCATCGCCGTTGCTTGTTACCTTCCTGCCTTTGAGACCTTCTCGTGAATCGCCGACACGAACGAGAGTGAGTCCCCCTGTCGTTGAAGAAGCCGCACGAGAGATTCAAAGTGCGAACCGCGACTTTCTCACGGCGCTCACGTATTGTCAACGGCCGCGGACGTTCGCCGACTGGGCTGACGCGTTGATGGTTATCAACAGCAAAGACGTGCCCAACTTCGGCTATTACATTCTACCTGCCTACCTGTCAGACAGCACCGGCGATCGCAGATCGGAGCAATCCGAGATAACGAGCGCATCTTTAGCCAATAGTGGCACCATTGAATGCTCGATTCTGAAATCAACAATGGACGTTCTACGGTGTCAGTGCATATGCCCGCCGCCCGCATCGATGTCCTGCTCAAAACTCTCCTGTGACATTACCGTACCGATGCTCTGCAACATGGCCTTGTCCAGATGTCGAGTCCTCGAACATGCATACATTACCAGGGGTCGATACTACCAAGAGGAGGCGGCGCGCGCCATGCAAGCCCATATTGCGCGTGTTTCCGCTTGGCGAGCGGCACAGATGGAAGCTGCCGACAAAGATCGGAAGCGTACAGCGGCGACGTCCAAATCTGCTGACGATGGCAAGTCGAAGCTCACTCGGCTCAAGAATTATCAGCAGCAACTGGCACAACAGTTGCAAGCCCTCGATGAATTAAGAAAGGTTGAACCGAAGGCTGCGAAGGATCTACGCGATACACTCGTAAAGGACGTCGCCGCATCGCTGACCGCAATCCATGCTCAGGCTCGCGTGATGAAGGAATCACAGTCACCGGCGGAAGCGACAGGTTTTGTTTCCGCGCTGGCCGACGAATTGCGATCGGCCGAGCAGCTATGCCTGATTCGGGATCGTGCACGAGTAAAAAGCGACTTACGAGAACTACAGGCGGCCAGCATGAGTTCCTTCGATTGCCCGCCGAACGTAGATGAGTATGTTACCCGCAATCAGGATCGACCGGTGCTAACGGAGTCGATTAGATTCTATTATTATTGGCGTCTAGCGATCCGCGATGCGCAAGAAGCGGTGTCGATCGTATCGAAAGGGTCATCCTATGCACCAACCGCATATCGATTGAAGGCGGAAATATTGTTGATGCGTCTGGATCCAACCGGGCTGCAAAGCATTGAAGCCACGCCCCAGTGCGAAAGCCATCCAATATGCAAGCTTACAGACCAGTTGCTGAAGACTATTGATGCATTCGAGCGAGCGTTTCGCCAAAGGTGGCTTGTTGATCCCGAAGAGGACATGCAAACAGCCTTGCAGGCTGCCGATGCCGCCGAACAGGGGGTCAAGCTGAGCGACTACAAAGGCCAGTACAGCCTCACGACGTGGGCTGCTGCTCTGGCAGACACAGGTGAGTATGCAGCCGCAATCCGGCGACAGAAATCCGCATTGGAAGACTTGAATCTCGATCAACGCCGGATTGCTACGTATTTGCTATTGAAGTATTGTGCAGCGAAAAAGATTGACCCCGATGAGGCGTCGAAGTGCCCAGACGTCGAGGCCGCAGTAAGTTCTGAAAGTAGCAGCGATGACTGTAAACCGTGCCTAGGTGATTCGGGCGGGCGTTCCGGCAAAAGGTAGTTTCGACGTCGAGTGCTTTATCTACCAGGAGCCAGTGTATTTAGGGATTGATTGATGAATAGCGGTCCAAAGGGGCCTGTTTGTGGAGTAAATCCCTGTCGGTATTCTTCCTTCAGGCCGCCGACTTTGAGCTGCTGATCGAGAAAGGCAAGGTTGCCTTGGAGCTGCTTCTTCCGAGCTAGCAGTTGAGCCAGGGTCGTTGAGCGGTTCTTCGCCTGGGCATCGTTGATTTTCTCAGCCAAGTCATCTAATTCTTTCTCGATAGAGTCTCGCAAGGAGACCGCGTCGGGATGTGGGATACTCACAACGCTTAGATTGCGCTCTGTAATGCCGACCTGCGCGGTGACCTTACCCACAGCATTCGCAAACTGAGTCGGGAGTCCCCGCTCATCGAGGTAAATCTCGACGACTTTCTGGACTTCCTGAGGCGGGGCGTTTTGGGCATAGTCAAGGATTGCCAAGGTCAGCTTCGAAAGTTCATCCTGTCCGCCCGGCAGGACCCAAACGTAGGTGTCACAGTACTGCCCGACCAAATTGCAAGGGCATTCTTTGGGGACGGCTTTCTTGCAGCCAGTCCCAAACCAACAGGTTCGCCCAAGACACTCAGACGTGACCTTCCCCGCGGCACTGTCACGAATGTTGCCGTCGGGACTTCCCGTGTAGAATACGTTGAATCGAGTCTGACAATCGGGGCAGACCGTCGACGGAGCCACTCCGGTGCAACTTGCCAGGGCTTTTTGGTACGCGCATCTCATTAACTCGAGTTTTCGGGGGTCATTGACGGGAGTCATCGTGAAGTTCTCGAAACCAGTTCGCTGTCCAGTCAAAGTCGGGGCAAAACTCGCAAGCACAAATGTGCCTGAGGGCGGGGTGGAGGCGGCGTATGGCCTGCCCCAAGTTGGGGCGATTCCAATTGTTCCTTGATCCATCATTCCCGTCGCTCCTTGATTGGCAAAGGAGAAATATGGCAAGGAATTCGGTTCATGGACGAACATTGCTAGGTTGTTGAGTACCTCCTGTTGATAAAGGTCACTGACTGTCCGCGCTTGGTTATCGGAGTTATTGCGCAGGGGAATATGCATGCAGCCGACCGATAGTGGGACCGATAGGATGAGAAGCCAAAAGCGTCCTTGCATAAGCGATCCCTCGCATCCGCACGTCATGCGGTGTCGGCCGACCCGAATGTCGGTCGAACTTCGTTTCTTGAGCTGCGAAAAGGCTTCATCGAAGCATTGTCGGCACGGCAAACTCCGTTTACGTCAGTCGGTTTTTAAGGCCGCTTAGTATGCTGGTCGTTTCGGGCGATACAATCGCAGCTTTGATTGAATTCAGCACAATCGGATTCTTCTGTACGCCTTGGTCTACGCATCCGAAACGGAGGCCCGGCGCCAGTCTCAGTGAATCGTCACCACTTATGGGGGCCTTGAGACTTGGTCAGTCAAATTGGCTTGTATGAGTTATGGTAATTTCTCGGGTTTGGACGGGACTTCCGGCCAAAGCGCTGAAGGCGTCGAAAATAACTGTCGGCAAGCGTTCCAAATGCGCGACCGTTCAAGGTCCTCAGAATGCCGAATTACGCCGTGCGGCGGCCACTGCCGTTGTTCCTCGCTCGGCTCACGGAATACGCCATGTTGTCGTTCGGCTCGCCGCGCTAACCGGTATCGCTCCCCTCGTCGCTATTAAAACAACCGTCGTCCTCCCGCGTCCGGCAATCCGAGACTCGCCCTTGGAATCTTGGCTGAGGCCAGCCAATTCTCCAAACCCTACCGGTCCCCGAGAACTGATTGCCTCGCTTACTGGATAGATTTTTTTGGGTCCGCTATATTTGGGCGTCGCACCCAGTGACATGTTGGGGCAATGCCAATGCGATACATCGCCATTCGACCGCTGCCGTGCCTCTTTGCTTGTTCCCAACAGAGCCAGAATCGCACTATCCCCGGCGCCGGTCAACGACTTTATTCTTGCCCTCCTTCCTGGTCGGTCAGAGCGTCGCGAGTCGGCAATCGAGATAAATAATCCCCTTTATTTGCACCAAGCTGCGTGCGTCAGACGTCGATCGTCTGATCATGCAGCAACCACTGCAAACCTACCACGATGATCCCGATCACTCACCCCACCCTGGACACACGCTTCCATTTTTTTATGATTGCGGCTTCGCATCTGTACCGATCTCTCAACACGAGGGCCGTACTACTGGCCTCCGCACTCGCGCTTACTTCCTCAGCGAATTGAGCCTGCGCCTCGAGCTTACATGGCCGCCATTCCCGGTTTTCTCGTCGCCGATAAGTGGGTCAATCAACGGATCACGCTCTACCACGGAACCGTCAGCTTGCACGTCAAGGCAATCCAAACGGCAATCAATCTCACGGCTGGTCGCATAAACACCGACTTCGGTCAAGGCTTCTATACCACTACCGTACTTGACCAAGCCAAAGCGTGGGCATGGGATCAACTATGTCGCCAGCGCGCCAAGAACCCGCTTCTTCCGAATCTGAAAGCAGAAGTTTTGAAGTTCGAGGTCGAGCGCGATGGACCAAGCGGCCTCGCCGCGCTTGAATCCGTCTGGTTCGTTCTCGGCACTCGCGACGCAAAGGACTATTGGAGCTTTGTCACAAATTGTCGCCACGGGCAAAAGCCCATTAAGATCTATGATGTCGTCGTCGGCCCCGTCGCGTCGCAATGGAAGCTTCGTCAGACCGTTCATGACGCTGACCAAATTGGCTTCCACACAACCGCCGCGGTGAACGTACTCCAAGCCTTCGGCCCACCCAAAGTGATATGGTCGCACCCATGATTGACGCCCGCAGTCGAAGTGAATTCTGGAAAGTCGTCGAACACTGTATGGTTGAATTGTTCAACGTTCCCGACGTAAGCGCACGAAAGTCCTGGGTTGACCTCTCTCGCCAAATCGAGTCTCCCCCGGAAAACCTGGACGGCGAAGTATTCTTTCACGCCGAACCGTATGATGTCGCGTGCGACCTTGCTGGTGCCCGGAATGATTTCCGCCTGCACCAGAACTCGTATGAGCAAATCCTGAGTCAGCACCGATGGTAGACACTCCCGTAACGGCGTTGCAACGCATCAACGTCGGGCTGCTCTACAACAGCTTGGCCGTGTAAACCTGGCTACGCATGGGCCCAAATGTCCGGCGCCCGGAGATTTGCATACTCATGCGCGGCGAGGGAATCATGTCGCCAGGGGAAGGACCAGAACATGAAAGACTGTGGCCCGTTGTTCGCCGTCCCGATCGTGCTGACGGTCGTGGTCTCGATTCAGAATATCGCGCTTGCCGCAGAAAAGCCGTACTGGGTCGAGCCCATGAAGACCGTGCACGCGGGCTTCCACGGCAACCCGGGCTACGTCGCCCAGTTCGGTGATTCGATCACGTATTCGATGGCCTTCTGGAC
>PSRA01000253.1 GCA_003175695.1 Bacteroidota bacterium
AACCCTATTTTAAGCATTTTAAGAAAAACCATTCTTTGACCGCAAAGCTGCTTATACTCATACTGGTTTTGTGTGGTTCAGTTTACGTAGCGAAAGGGCAGCACCCCGAGCCGGTCCATCCTGTGCAAGGGTATAAGAAACCCATGTCTAACCTTCATCAAAAAAGGATTCCGGTTAGCGGCACTACTATCTCATTCGATTCACTGAGCATCCTTCCTAAAACATTTTCGGTGATAGGCATTCCCGATAGTCTCTATCATATCGATTATGTCAACGCCACCCTCGAGTGGAAACGCAAACCAAATATTGACAGCGTTCTTGTCGTATATCGAACATTTCCTTACAAATTGAATTCTGTCACTAAAAGGATGGACTATGAAAAAATTGAAAATAATTTCATCATAAAACCGGAAGTGTATTATGGACCCGGACAAGGATCAGACAATTTCTTCAATTTTGGCAATATTACCTATAACGGAAGTTTCGGTCGCGCCATTGCGTTTGGCAACAGCCAGGACGCAGTAGTCACTTCCAACCTTAACCTTCAGTTGAATGGGTACCTGGCAGACAGTATTGAAATTGCAGCTGCTATCACGGATAACAATATTCCTATACAACCCGATGGTACGACTGCAGAGATAAATGATTTTGACCGAATATTTCTCCAATTCAAAAAAAGAAACTGGGCACTTAGTATGGGAGATATAGACCTGAGACAGAATCAGAACTATTTCCTCAACTTTTACAAACGATTAAGGGGAGCATCTTTTGAAACTACTACACCCATCGGCAAAAACTCTACTAACAAATTGTTATTGAGCGGTGCTGTTGCGAAGGGAAAATTTACCCGAAACGTATTCCAGGGACTGGAAGGAAACCAAGGGCCCTATCGCCTGACCGGAGCCAACAACGAACTCTATTTTATCGTACTGGCAGGAACGGAAAAAGTATATATCGATGGACAGCTCATGCAAAGGGGAGAAGATCAGGATTATATAATTAACTACAATACGGCAGAGATTACGTTTACTCAAAAGCGCATGGTGACCAAGGACAGCAGGATCCAGGTAGAATTTGAATACTCCAATCAATATTTTCTCAATTTCAATCTTTATCTCGCAGATGAAGTAAATGTCAACAATAAGCTCAAGTTGAGATTCGGGTTGTTCAGCAACAGTGATTCAAGGAACTCGCCTATCAACCAGACATTGGATCCTAATCAACGAAGGTTTTTGAATCAGCTGGGCGACAGTGTCGACAAGGCATTTTATCCGACAGCTCCCCTGGATACCTTTGGAACTGGTAAGATACTTTATCAAAAGATGGATACCGTTTTTATCGACGGAGAAGGTTTTTACCGGCATGATTCGATTTATGTTTTTTCTGTCAATTCAAAGGTTAACCTCTACAATCTCTCTTTTACGAATGTGGGTGTGGGTAATGGTAATTATATACCCGACCTCAATGGTTCCAATGGCAATGTATATAAGTGGGTAGCTCCTGTGAATGGGGTAAAGCAGGGTCAGTTTGAAGCAGCACAATTCCTGGTAACTCCTAAAACGCAGCAGGTCGTCACCGTCGGGGCAGATTACGCGATCAATAGAAATACTACGGTGAGTGGAGATTTTGCAAAAAGTCATTATGATGTCAATACACTCTCAACCAAAGACAAAGCCAACGACAATGGATATGCGACAAAATGGGTTCTAAGGAACCGAATGCCTTTTCAGTCGGCAAAAGGGCTGGCGTTGAATACCAACTTTTCTTATGAATATGTAGATGCAAGGTTTCAACCTTTAGAGCGACTTCGTCCCGTTGAATTTCTCCGCGATTGGGGATTGCCGCTTACGCTTCCCCAGGACAATGAATCGCTGTTCGGCGCTTCATTTCAACTGATTGACAGGAAAAAGAACAGTGTGAAATATGAAATCTCGGGTTATGACCGGGGCAGTAGCTTCAAAGGCATCCGCAATACCTTTTCTCATTTTACGGAAATAGGAGGATGGCGCTTTAATGACCAGATCAGCCTGACAAATGGAAATGGAATTTCCGGCAAAGGGTATTTTCTCCGACCCACCGTCGATATCTCCAAACAACTCAAGAGCCTGGGAAACTATATTGTTGGAGGTGGCTATTCATTGGAGCACAATGAAAATCATAGTAGGATCACAGATTCCGTCTTAAGTACCAGCTATGCATTTCAAGTATGGCAGGCATATCTGAAGTCACCAGAAAAAAATCCCAATCACTGGGGCATTAATTATTTCGCCAGGGAAAATTCTTATCCTTTCGGCAAGCAATTAGCCAAAAGCGACCGGAGCCAAAACATAAATCTGTTTATTGAACTTTTGAAGAACCGGCATCAGCAATTCAGATTCAATGCAACTTACCGCAATCTTCAAGTCATCAATTCAAATATTACGAATCAGCAGGCAGACAAAAGTTTGTTAGGTCGCGTCGAATATATTGTCAATGGCTGGAAAGGCCTGTTGATGGGCAATGCATTATATGAAGTCGGGTCGGGACAGGAACAAAAACGAGCATTTTCTTATGTGGAGGTTCCAGCTGGTACGGGTCAGTACGCCTGGATAGATTTGAATAATGATGGCATTCAACAGTTGAATGAATTTGTGATTGCGCAATTCCCCGACCAGGCAAAATTCATCCGCGTATTCACCCCAACTAATCAATTCGTGAAGGCTAACTACAATACTTTCAATTACAGCATAAGCATTAATCCCCGCGCTGTCATCAGTCCCAAAAGCAAAGGCTTGAAAAGAATATTGGCCAACAGTTTTCTTCAATCTTCACTCCAGCTTAATCAGAAGCAGCAGGCGAATAGTTTTGTTCAACTGAATCCTTTTAAAGCGCCGCTGGACGATAGTTCACTGATTACCCGAACCGCTATTTTTGTAAACAGTTTTTCTTTTAATAAATCAAATCCAAGATGGGGATTTGATATCAGCAACAATCGAAATTCAAATAAAACCTTGCTTACTTACGGATATCAAACCCAGGCATTGAATGAATGGAATGTAAGGACGCGACTAAGCCTCTCGCGCTCATTTTTGCTCAATGCGCTATTTAAAACAGCCACCAACCAGCTGTTGACAACCAGTACAAATTTTGACAATAGTAATTACGATTTATCTCAGCATGCCATCGAACCGGATATCAGTTACACGCGAAAAACCAATTTGCGCATAACCATCGGATATAAGTATACTGACAAGAAAAACTCACCAAAATACGGAGGAGATACCTATTTTTCGAATTCGATCAACAGTGACATTAAATATAATATCCTGCAGAATACCGCTCTCCAGGCAAAATTCACTTACAGCGATATACACTACAAGGGCAACACTAATTCAACGGTGAGCTACATCATTCTGGACGGTTTATTACCAGGGAAAAATTATTTGTGGAACCTTGATTTTACCAAGAAGCTGGGACCTAACCTGGAATTGGGAATACAATATGAAGGAAGAAAACCCGGAGAAGGAAGAACGGTGCACACGGGGCGGGCATCTCTGAGGGCCATATTATAACATAGTTGATCGACTGGCAACAGGCAACTTAACCCAAAAAAAAACCGGGAGCAATGCCCCCGGTTTATATATCGATCGAATTTATATCATCTGATTAACCAAAAAGACCACCTTTCTTCAGCTCTTTTGTTCCTTCGCCAATTTTGAAACCATTGTGGTAGATTTCAATCTTGTAATCGCCTTTTGCGAAAGGAGTATTTTGCTTCCAGGCAAACTGTACAGATTTAGTTTTACCAGCTTCGATATCAACAGGCACTTTTGCTGTGTAAACTTTGTCGCCTTCTTCCCGGGTGGTGAAAGTTCCAGAACCCAATGAAGGAACAGAGATTGGTTTACCATCAGGTCCGGTGATGCACACATATACATCCGTCTGACCAGTTTGTGCAATGCGGTTAGCGACATCAAAAGAGATCACCAGTTTGTCGACTTTCTTAGCGTTAGTCGTAACTTTTTCCTGACCATTCTTTTTATCTTTTACAGGAGTGATAGCGATATTGGATGCATTCAAAGTAGATGCGATATCGACTTTCTTTTCAAGATCTTGCTTGGCTGTCGTGGTAGTCTGCAGATCGTTAGTAAGTTTTTCTTTATCCTGGGTCAGCTGAGTTTTATCTGCAGTCAGTTGCTGATTTTCTGTTGTCAAACGTGCAACTTCCTGTTCCAGATTGCTGATTTTATCATTTAATTCTTTAATCAGGTCCTCTGCCTTTTTCCTTTCAGATTCGGATAATTTTTCTTTCTTAAGGATATTACGGATTTCAACTTTCAGTTTTCCGATTTCAGTCTGGCGTTCGTTCAATTGACCCTGTAACTTGTTATTGGTTCCAGTCAAAGAATCTAAGCGTACCAGTGCATCGTCAAAGTTTTTCTGTAACTGACCTTTCTCGTCTGTTACTTTAGCTATCTGTGTTTGTTGCTGTTGCTGAACCTGTTCTTGTTTGTTATTATTCCATAACAAATAGCCCCAGGTTCCCAGAAATCCCGCAGCCAAAATCCCGATGATGAGATTCTTAAAATCTTTTTTAGGGGGTTGACTTTGTGGAGTAGCTGATGGATAATTGGTTGTACTCATGGTTTTATTTAGTTTTTGATGATTAAGACCTTTAAGAGCCGGTAAAGGTTATCGTCGGTTAAGTAAGCGAAATCTATGCCAATTTTACTTTATCCCCTAAAAACCAGCCCTTCAGCCAGTTATATTGGGGAAAGTTTATATCACCCTGAACGTAAAAGGATATATTTCTATTTTATATTGCAACCAAAAGTATACAGTTTGTCAGTAGAAAAAATCTTAGGGGACTGGAAAAAAAAGTCCTTCAAACCGATTTATTGGTTTGAAGGGGAAGAAGAATATTACATAGACAAGTTGATAAATTATGCAGAGCACTCGATCCTGACGGAAGCAGAAAAAGCTTTCAATCTAACGGTCTTTTACGGGAAAGATGCTGATTGGACTGCAGTCATCAACGCCTGCAGACGTTATCCGATGATGTCCGAAAAGCAGGTAGTCTTGTTAAAAGAAGGGCAACAAATGAGGGATATAGACAAACTTGAACCCTATGTACAAAATCCACTTCCCTCAACTATATTCGTTGTTTCCTACAAAGAAAAGAAAGTAGATGGTCGCAGCCGCCTGGCGAGGACGCTAAAAGAAAAGGGCGAAATGCTATCAACAAAGAAAATGTATGATAGCCAACTTCCCGAATGGACAAGCGAGTTGGTAAGATCCAAAGGATTTACCATTACACAGAAAGCATTGATGTTACTGATAGATCATATCGGTAATGATTTATGCAGGATCGATAACGAACTGGAAAAAATCGCCATCAATCTGAGTAATCGGAAAAATATTACAGAAGACGATATTGAAGAATTTGTGGGAGTAAGCAAAGAATACAATGTTTTCGAGCTGCAGGATGCGTTGTGCCGGAAAGATATTCCCAAAGCGATAAGGATCGTACAATATTTTGAGAGTAATCCCAAAGCCGCACCCATTCAACTCATCCTTCCATCTTTGTATAGTTTCTTCAGTAAAGCCTATATGATTTTGGGTCAGTCTTCGAAGGACGAGAAAACTATTGCCGCGAACATTGGATTAAATTCTTCTTTCCAGGTTAGAGAGCCAATGGTAGCGGCAAAGAATTACCAGGCATCAGGTGTTGAAAATGCATTGTTACTATTGCATGAATATAATTTGAGAAGTATTGGGGTAAACACGGTTGCTACGGAAGATGCTTCTTTGTTAAAGGAAATGATCATTAAGATGGTGATCTGATTTGCCCGCTATTCAAGTGCAGCTTTCTTGTCCAGTGCCAATTGCGCTTTCAGGGCATCCAGACCATTGAATTTTTGTTCGGCCCTGAGAAACTTTTTTAAAAATACTCGCAGGTGTTTCCCATAGATCGATTGATCAAAATCAAAAATATTCACTTCATACATGCGGCGGGTACCGTTTAACGTGGGACGAAAGCCAATATTCATCATTCCCTGGTGACGTTCAGAAAGCGCAGGGTCATGTTGAGTTTCAGCCTCTGTGCGAAACTTTACATCTACTGCATACACGCCGTCCCCCGGTAATAGTTTCTCCTGATTCTCTATCTGCAGATTTGCAGTGGGGTAGCCCAGTTGTCTTCCTAATTTGTCGCCCTGGATAACTAAGCCTTCAAAGAAAAAGGGGTATCCCAATAATTCGTTTGCCGTTGCAATATCCGATTTTGCAACCGCCTCACGAATGCGGGTGGAACTGACGGAAATAGCATGCAAGACCTGGACGGGTATTTCGAGCAATTTGTAATTGAATGTTTCGCTCAGGTTTTCAAGGAGATGATAATCGCCCTGGCGCCCTGCACCAAATCGATGGTCGTAGCCAATGATTATAGTGTGAGGATGAAATTTTTCAACCAGGAACTCGCTTACGTACTGCTCAGCAGTGAGTTTAGAAAATTGCTCTGTGAAAGGAACAACGACGACGTGATCAATTCCTTTTTCTGCCAGTAACTCAATCTTTTCTTCCAGCGTGTTTATCAGTTTGATATTGGAAGCTGCCTGAATTACTTTTCTTGGGTGAGGATCAAACGTTATGATCACTGTTTCACCCTGGATCCTGATGGCTTCATTTTTTAATTGTTCGATTATTTGCTGGTGGCCGACATGAACACCGTCGAATGTGCCAATGGTGATAACGGCATTTTTAAAAGAAGGAAGAATAGCTGAATTCCGGTGAACCTGCATAATCAAAAACTGGTGCGAAAATACAATAGAACAACGAATTCGCCCTTTTAAGATTTCTGATTCATTCCTTTTGCCAGTGCAAGGATTGAATTAGTTTTGCGTGAATTCAAAATTGAGCAACGACTATGTCCCTCTACACGCAACGAGGTGTTTCTGCGCAAAAGGAAGAAGTGCATAAAGCAACTGAAAAACTCGACAAGGGTCTTTATCCCTTGGCATTCTGCAAGCTCTTCCCTGACTATCTTTCGCAGGATAGTAATTGGGTCAATTGCATGCATGCTGATGGGGCTGGTACTAAAAGCATTCTAGCTTATCTGTATTGGAAGGAAACGGGTGACCTGTCTGTATGGAAGGGCATCGCAAAGGATTCGGTTGCCATGAATCTCGATGATCTTTTGTGCGTAGGGATTTATGATAATTTATTGTTTTCGTCTACTATTGACCGAAATAAGCGGCTGATACCCGGTGATGTACTGGAAGCAATCATCAATGGGACGCAGGAGTTTTTCGATGATTTAAAAAGCCTTGGCGTCCGGATTCAATACCTGGGAGGTGAAACAGCGGATGTGGGCGATATAGTAAGAACCGTCGCAGTGAATGGAACCATCACGGCAAGGTGGCCCAAAAACAAACTGGTCACCAACGAGAAGATCCAGGCTGGCGATGTGATTATTGGCCTGGCAAGCTTCGGAAAGGCGAATTACGAGAAGGAATTTAATAGTGGTATTGGTAGTAATGGACTCACCAGCGCCCGACACGATACCCTGCACAAAACGTATGGAGCCAGGTTTCATGAATCCTATGATACTTCATTGGACGAATCTGTTGTCTACATTGGTCCGCATTTGATGACAGATGACACGGCGCAAAAGAATGATGACAGTGTCATGAGTATCGGCCAGTTGCTTTTAAGTCCAACCAGAACCTATGCGCCTGTTGTTAAGAAATTGCTAGAGGAGAAGTTTGATACCGTGCATGGATTGATTCATTGCAGTGGAGGCGGCCAGACCAAGTGCATGAAGTATTTGCCTGGAAATTTCAGGATCATAAAAGATAACTTGTTTCCTGTGCCACTCGTTTTTCAATTGATCCGCCAATCTTCGCATGCTGATAACCGGGAGATGTACCAGGTGTTTAATATGGGCCATCGGCTTGAAATTTTTGCCAAAGAACCAGATGCTGCCGGAATCATAGACCTGGTAAAACAATTTGGAATCGATGCGCAAATAGTGGGAAGAGTAGAAGCTGCTGAAAGAAAAGAATTGGTCATCAAGGTCGAAGGAGAAACAATAATATATTAAAGAGGGCCAAGGCCCCCTTTGCCATTATAACTTATGGATTCCTGACAGAGTGGGCATAATTCTGAATACCCGCCAATAAATCTTTCGCAATCTTCTCCTGATTTTGTTCATCACTGATAAAAGCCAGGTCTGAGCTGTTTGTAATGAAACCGCATTCAACCAGGATCGCGGGAACTGTACTGTGATCCAGCACGTAAACGCCGCGATTTCCCTGCCTTAGCGCATAGCAAACAGGGTAATCTTTTTTTATCGCCTCCGAAATCATCGAACCCAAATGCGTGCTTTTTTCAAAAAGAGGCGAATTGCTCGTAGGCACATACATGTCAAATCCATTTTTAGAAGGATCTGCCTCGTCAGCGTTAATGTGGATGGATACGAAAAGATCAGCCTCCGATTTGGCCGGCACGCCCGCTCTGTAGATAAGCGATTCCCTGATCTCGCCAAGGTTACCAGCAAGTTCATCCTTGTCTCTTGTCATCACCACATGTACGTGATAATCCTTTGAAAATTGTTGGATCTTTTTAGCAATGGAAAGAGCCAGGTCCTTTTCAGCAATTCCATTGGCTGAATGAGCGCCAGCATCAGAGCCGCCGTGTCCAGCGTCAATAACAACAGTAATATCCTTGCCAGCTGTTTGCGTTCTTTTTGCACTTTTTATTGTGAACGCACAGGCCAAAATAATAAGTACCGGCAGTACCATTAGCCTGCTTCCGATGCCGGCAGGGTTCATTGATTTTGTGATCATGGTAATACGTCTTTTAATGTGGTTATAGAAAAATGAATGTCCGATGATTGTGCCTGGATGGCAGTAAGCGCTGTTTACTATCAGCTCCGCGTAAGCGAAGCGATCAGAGGAAGAAATAACATACTGGTCAGCCAGGAATTCATGAATTGCCCTTAATTCCTTTTTGATCAAAAAGAATATTGGGTTGATCCAATAAATGCGGCTCAGCAGCTCCATATAAAAAAGATCCAGTGAATGGCGCTGGTAAACGTGACAGTATTCGTGGTTCAATATCCTGATGCCACTTTCGCTTTGAGGATCAATTCCATCATTCCAATAAATCCTGTTAAAAAAAGAAAAGGGGGTGCCTTTTTCTTGTGTATTAAAGAAAACAATATTGCCTTTTATCCTGACAGCCTTGTATTTTTTGCTGATGCTAAGAATATGGAGGTAGGATTTGAAAGCAAGGAGCAGAAGGATTAACGAAATGAACAGATAGCAGAATAGTGCCATATTGCCGGGAAGGAACCCGACATCTCTAGGATTTCGCATCAGCGCCAAGGAATCCTTTTCTGAAAAGTTTCCATTTACAACCTGCCATAGTCTTGAGGTCTCCACGTGATGTGATTCTTCAAACCATGAAACAGGAATAGTTACGCAAGGTAGGAGCAAAGCCAATATCGGTACCGAAAGCAGGTAAATCCTGTTAAATACATGAAAGTTCTTATTCCTTAGGAAGATCCGGTAGTATCCAAAGAATACGGCAGATATCAGGATAGTTTTCATGGCAGAGATGGTGAGGATCATGGCTGTTCATTTTTTGCTGATCTAATCTGGTTAAGCAGATCTTCCAGTTCTTCCTGGGAAAGTTTATTGTCGCTGACAAACTGCGAGACAAGTTTTGCAGGTGAGCCTTCAAAATAGCCTTTAACGATCTGGTTAACTGATTTTTTGCCGTACTCCTGTTTGTTGATCCTGGCCTGGTAGAGGTTATTTCTGCCTTTTACCGAGTACTCGACAAAGCCTTTGTCTATCAGAATTTTCAGAATAGTGGCTACTGTATTGGGATGCGGTTTTGGATCGGGGGAAGCTTCCACAATATCTTTAAGGAAGCCTCTGCCAAGTTTCCACAGAATCAGCATTAGTTGTTCCTCCGCTTTCGTCAATGCTTTCATTATAACTAAAGATTTAGTTGTTAACGCAAACATATAACTAAATATTTAGTTTTTTAATTTTATTTTGAAAACTTTAAGATTTTTTTTGAGGGAAAATAGCGGAAAAACTGTCCTTATATCATGGAATGCAGGATAGGCGCGGATTTTGCAGAATGGGTAACGATATGGCATCCACGTTATTCACAAATGTGCAAAATTGAAGCTATTAGGGGTTTCAATTTTGTCTTAAAAGGTTATGAAGTTCGGAAATCGGGTTGTAATTTTGTCAATGGTTCAGGATGGTATTGCGAAAAAAAACACCTTCACAACTTTTCCCGACCGTTTACTGTTAATTATTTAGCTGATTTGTACCCGACAAGTAATTTTGTCAACTTTTATTTTTAGATATGAGGCAACTTAAGATTGCTACACAGATTACAAATCGTGATTCCCAAGCGG
>PSRA01000242.1 GCA_003175695.1 Bacteroidota bacterium
ATCTCCGTTCGACTTGCATGCTTAAGGCACGCCGCCAGCGTTCATCCTGAGCCAGGATCAAACTCTCAAAAAAAATATTTCCTATCACCATTTGATTGTCAAAGTGCGAGCCCCTACTATCGGGGCGAGCATCCTGAACCTGTTTCAGGATCCTATTGGGGTCAGCCTTGAGTTTATAAGATCCTGGCTTTCGCCAGGATGACGATCAAGGTCAATGAGACAAAAAATCCCGGCCACTGGTCGGGATAGTTATCCTTTATTCCATTGGTCAGTCTCTATACGCTCATTGTTAGATGATTATACGTTCAAAATAAACTGCCGTCAATACCCATAAACATAAAAATGCCGGCAAGGTTACATAAAGTAGAGCCTTACCGGCACCAATTGAGTGATAGGAGGATTACCTGGTGCTCTCAAGCTCGTCGGTGGGTGACCATTCTCGGATCTCCAGGCCTAGACGTTGTTCCTCTGTCATCCTTGGTAGTGATAACATCACAGAACTCCACGAAACCGCTTGAAAGGAATGTGCTGAGAAACGCTCGGGATTCCCGTACATCATCCGTTGGAATCGTTCCCAGTCAGCTGTCGTCTTAATCAGGACAGTTCGGAAATTCTTCGCCGAAAATCATGAAATGTTGCAAATACTACCCATCCCTGCGTGGTAGCACCCGCAACGATGAAAGAGTCGGAGAGTAACTCTCCATCTCCTAAGATTTTGAATCGCCACAACCTAAAATTTTCCCAGATACGACTAATACTGATGAAACTTACGAATTCAGTTGATTGAGTGACCATCGGTTCCTCCGTATAATAGGATTTTTGCCGGTGTTACAGGGAAGTTTCAGTGTTTAGCCGGAATAGTATAGAGCTTGAAGCACAACCGGTCAACAAAAGAGGCCCTTTTATTGGGAAATAATTTTATCTAAAAGTATATCAAATTCAGTGAAATTTTCTACCTCCAGTAACTCAAACATTCGTTTTCCGTCGCCCGATTGGAGCTTACCAAGATACGCAGTATCTATAAAACTAAAAAATGCTTCCGGACTACTGCGGAAATAGCTGTGTGCCAAGGTGTTGAAGGTAGTAGACGTTGTATTTAATAGATTAGTCATTAGCATTTCAAAACGCTTCAGCGTATTTTCACTAATTGCGGTATCATGCATCAGACTTTCTTTCCAAGATTGGTCATTTTTAGCATCTTCGGGATGGGGAGGCATTGATTTTGCCAGATATGCTGCAACTACTTGATTCAGCTTTTTAAAATGTGATTGCGGAGCCTCTCCATCTTTAGTTACGACAGTCCAAAATCCCTGCATTTCGATTGTCTGACCACGATAAGACATGTTAACCGGCAGTTGATGTGATTCCACCAAAGCACGGCCAAGCGGATAGCGATATCGGACTAACGATTCAGCAGAGTTATGAAACTCTCCCTGGGTTTGAGAAAAGAAAATTCCTACGATGCCCTCTCCCTGAGAAACTGGTCCCAGATAGGCACCACTTTTTTGTCCGGTTGTAGCTTGAAAATCTTTATCCGTCACAAATCCTACTTGGAGATTATTGACGTTGGGAAATGGGAGACATTGAGCTTCACTAAAAACGTCCACCAACAATGCATCAAGCAGTTCAGCTTCTTGCTGTAATAGTTCCTGAGTTACCGGTTCTTCATCATGAGTAGTTTCAAAAGCACGAAGCTTGTCAAATTCCTGCTGCAAAGCTGTCAGCGGGTTGGACTGAGTCAGGTTCTCAACCATCACCTTGGCTGTCTCTTCAATTATCTCGTTGCGGCCTTGCTCAATGAATGCTTCTTCTTGAATAGGATGAAGAATGTCCGACAGTTTAAATCCTACCGCTCCTCCAGTAACAAAGCTGATCAAATTTAACATTTGTCGTCGTGATAATAATGGTCCTACTGGATCTTCAGGCGGTTTATGTAAATTTTCTGGTGAGAAGCTCATCTGCGACAGTATAGCAGAAAGATCCAATCCTATTGATATCTGATTTGTAATGTTTCCGGATTGGTAGATTCTCGAGAATTAAACCACAGCGCGTCAGTATCTTGAGAACTAATCGCAAACGTCACCACTTTTCCGGCATTGGCTTGCATTAAAGATGTCAAATCCACTTGGTACCACCCATTCATCAGATTATTGGAATTAAAGGTAGTACTAAGTGACCCTAAGGCGGGCATATTGTTGTAATTTAACGTGGCTTCGGTCCACGAGCTATCCGCAACAGCATAGACTGAATCGGTCCCGACTGAGGCATTGGTAATATAAAATGAAAATAGAGCACTGGAAATTGTCTTTCCGGCTAACGCTGTCAAATCGTAGGTAATAAAGGTAATATCCCCCGTATTCGTTGGACCGCTTACCTTAACAATCGTATTGGTGCCATCAATGGTCGTGGGGGCAGTCATCCGCGCATAGGTATCCGCAGTTGGTACCAAGGTAATAGTCGTATTCCCCGACGGTACAGGTGTAACCGTCACTGACGGAGTAACTCCTGGTGGAAGGGTGGGTATAGGAGTAGCAGGCGGATAAATTCCTACCAGTAAATAGGCCATCGTACTTGCGCGGTTAAAATAATCCACTAACAAATACAATTGATCTAGGAAATTTCGAAGATTGTCCGGTTGGGCATACCACCATGATGGTGGATTCGGCAATGCTGCTGCCGTGGTTGGCGTTGGGGTTACTCCTGTTGCAGTTGTTGGGGTAGGAGTTGATACTGGATAAATTCCGTTTAATAAATAAGCCATATTGCTGGTACGGTTAAAATAATACACCAGCAGATATAGTTGTTCTAAAAAGTTCTTTAAGTTCGTAGGTATCTGACAAAACCAGGCCCCAACTGCCGGAATAGCCGGATCAGTACATGTACTTATTTGGGTGGGGTGAGGTGGTGTAGGCGTTGCAATTAAGATGGTGGGATTTGGAATCGTGGGGACCACAGAAGGAATCGGAGTCGCAGTGGGACGCACAGTTACCGTAGGCTGTACCGGCAACGTAGCCGTGGGAGAAACAGGAGATCCAGTGGGAACTGGCTGATTTACATAGGAAAAATCCACACCGGTCACCCGATACAAGCCATATTGCGCCACGACTGTATAAATATCTTGTTGAACCGTAGGGATTAAATCATCTGATGCTTGACCAAATAAGCTATCGGTTAATCCTGGCTCGATCCGAATGGTGGCAGTGTCTTTGTTGTTATATTGGGCAGCAGCATTACTATCATTAATATAAATTCCATAATCTCGAGCAGCCCGTAACAACGCTTTGGATAATGGATGAATTTGCAGTGCATCAACATTCACACTTTTAGGAATCGCATATAAAGCTCCCAAAGGAATATCACCGGTATCTCCCGATTCCCCACCGACTGCCGGTGCCACAAACCCATTATTTTGAATTAAAGCATTAGGAATGGCCGCTGCTAATGCATGATTAATGGAAAGGGTGGGATTCAACTGGCCAGTAGCCGGATCCGTAAAGTCTTCGCGTAAAACTGCACCGGCAGAAACGGCAAAACCGGCAGCAGTAACCTTTTGATAGGTAGGATTACTAATCCCCGTGCCGTTTAAGGGGAAATCTTTCATCCCTCCGGCATTTATTTGAGTAGTACCAGCCCACACAGCATCCCACATCTCATACAGTTCATTTTCACTGGTACTAATGACTCCCAAATGATGGTCATCTCCGGTAGCTGGTTGGGCAGTAGTCGGGATCGGCCATTGGGCAGTTCTACCGCTATAGGTATTGGTAACCGTCACTAACGCTGGTAATGGCGGAAAGATTCGATACAGCGGAATTGAATAATCGGTATATACCTGTCGGAAACTGCCAATCCGCGTTTCTACAGTATAGGTGGCACCTGCCGGAATTTGGTGATTAAAAGGAGCAGTGGGACCAAAGATCGGAATACTGGAGGCAGCAAAAGTTACCGCAGGGAAAATCCAGAAAACAATTGTAAATAATAGATGACAAATTATTTTGCTGACACTGATACCGTATTGACGTTTCATTGTATGCTGTATCTAGCATACAGGCGAGGATCTCTTGAACTCAAGAACTAATTTCTCGCGGCCATAACCAGATACCGGCAAGTGAACCAAAAGCCAAAGCCACCAAAAACCCGCCGATGATATCCGAGAGCCAATGTTGCCCTAAATATACTTTGCCAAATGAAATGAGAAGACATAAAGAAAGAAAAATGCAAAGGTAAAGCGCCAGAGATTGCCATTGTTTGCTGTATCGTAAAACTAGATAAGCGCCAATAATTGTAGCAAACAAAGACCGGGCAGCATGGCCGGAGGGATAGGAATATTGTTCCTGGACAAAGAATTTGGGGAAAAAGCTGGTCGGATTTTTTAGCATGAAAAAAGGCGGAGCCGGACTTTCCACTTTCGCTTTTCCATATATTTCTGCAAATACCACCAGGCCAAAAAACAAAGGGATGATCAATCCTTGCGGGGTAAACTTTTTCTTTTTTACATCAACTACCGCAATCAAGGTGATGACCCCCATCAACACAATTGACGGTCCTGGCTCTGCAAAAAATGTCAAATCCTCCCAATAACTATCAAACTTCTTGGGAATTTTATCTTGCAATTTGACGGTGGTATCAAAATTCAGTTGGTGAAATTTATCTTTTTTGACAGCCAAACTCCACAGATAAAAAAGCACCAAAAAGCAAATTCCAATAATCAAAAAGTAGCGACGTTTCATAGTGTCATCCCGGGCTTGACCCGGGATCCAGTTCAATTTCTGCTTTCCTCTCCTACTTTCTACTCTCGACTTTCTACTTTCTTCATGATTTCATACAGCACGATTCCGCAGGAAACCATGACATTTAAAGAGACATTTATCCCCCACATTGGTAATTCCACAATCAAATCGGCCATGTCCAAAGCCTCTTTGGAAACCCCTTTGGATTCATGCCCCACAATGATGGCTAAGGGGAAATCATAGGAAACGTGGGTAAATGGTTTACTGCGAGGATCTTGCTCCACGGCAATCACTTGCATTTTTGAGTTTTGATTTTTGAGTTTTGATATCGCCTCCGCGGCGGAGGCGTAGTATTCCCAATCCACCCATTGCCAGGTGTTAATCGAAGCTTTTTTAATTCGACTATTTGGTGGAGTTAACGTCTCTCCACACAGAATCACCTTTTCTGCTGCCACCGCATCGGCTAAGCGGAAAATAGAACCGACATTATAAGTATCCAAGACGTTATCGAGAATGATTGTAATTGGGTTTTTCTTAATCGATTTTGCGATTTCCGGGTCTACCTCGGACGTACGCAACTGCTGTGCATTTAACTTAATCATCTGCCTATTATACCAGGAGCTTTACACATGTTGGACATGTGTAAACGTTCACCCATGTCCAACACGTGTAGATACTTGCACCGGTTGACCACTATAGGTTGGTCTGGTACACTGGATATTCCGTCGTTGAGAGGAATCGCCAAAACAGCTTGCGCTCACTTCCCCTCTTCGATCGGGCACCTTAACAACTACTTTTTCACTCAGAAAACCAGCAATATA
>PSRA01000202.1 GCA_003175695.1 Bacteroidota bacterium
ACGCCAGCTATGATAGTAATAATATTCGGATCCATTGAATCTTGAATTTAAAATGTTCACAATCGTATTTGTATGATCCAGGCTCATTTGCATGGAAAATTGTCAATTGGCGAAGATAAGGATTTAAACACAAGGGATGGCGGCAACATGCCTGCCTAAACAACTTTATTGAGTTGTTCGTCCATTTTGCGGATCAAATCCTGGATTGCAGTGCCCCCGGCGGAGGATTCTAAGTCAGGGGGAGCTTGGGTGGCATACCATAGGAGCACCATGGCAATATAGTCCTGCATGTCTTTACCTGCAAACTGGGTCTTATATTCTATGATTTGATCATTGATTGATTTCAGCGTTTTTCGGACTGACTCTTCATCTCCCCGATCTATTTTAACTCTGTATGTGCGATCACCAATGAGGACATTAATGGGGATTAATTCTTCCATGGTCTAACCGTTTAATTATTCATTCAATATAGCAATGCATCGGTCAATTTCTTTCACATATTGACTCAGTCTTTTTTCAAAAGCTTTCTTTTCACCTTCATCCATTTCTTCTTTTGTCATTTTTAATAACTGGGCCTGCTGTTGCCATTTTTCGGACTCCAGCGTAAGATCCTGGCACCGGCTTGACTCTTGGTCTTTTTCCTGCCTGAGTCTTTCATTTTCTTTTTGCAATATGTGATATTGCTTTATAAGTAACTGCAATTTTTCGTTCACCCGTCTCAGTTGGTGTTCCAGTTCGTGCATAACTGTTAGTTTATTTACTGAAGACTTATTTTCCAGTAAGGATAATGACCGCCCTATTTTCTGATTTCGGCTTTCAAATCATCTTCCAGTTTTTTCATGATTGTTTGCATCATGGCATCAATTTCCTTGTCAGTGAGTGTTTTTTCTTCATCCATAAATGTGAGACTGATTGCCAATGACTTTTTTCCCTTACCTAGTTTCTCACTCTCAAAAATATCGAATAATTGTACTTCCTGCAATTTACTTACCCTCGAATCGCGAATTGTTTTTTCAAGGCTGTTGAACGGTAAGGTGGAATCGACGATCATGGCCAGATCCCGATACACCGGCAATTGCCTGGGCAATTCTTTGAATTCAATGTTGTTAGTTTCCGCCAGGCGGCTGAGTTCATCCCAATTAAAGTCAGCGAAGAATACCGGCTGGCGAATATCGAACGAACGAAGCAATGCGGCATCTACGGATCCCGCATCAACCAACAGGTTTCCTTTAGCGTGAGCCTGGAAATGCAATTCTAATTGTCTACCCCGTTCGCCTTCGAGTACAGGGGCATGTATGTTTAAGAGCTGCAGTATTCTTTTGATTAGGCCCTTCAAATAAAATACATCTGAAGAGACGGATTTTCCTTTCCAGGAATCACTGGTTAAATTTCCGGTAACATACAGGCACAAGTGATTTTTCTCAGTGTATTTCCCTACGCCCGTAGTCCCATAACTTTTGCCAAATTCAAAAAACCTGAGATTATTGTTTTTCCGATTGATGTTATAAGCAAGAGTTTCAAGACCTGTTTGCAAGAGGGAAGGCCGCATGATATTGAGCTCGGCACTTAAGTTATTTATCATTTTTACCGAGGCTTTCAATTCTTCCTGAGAATAATAAGCACTATTGGTGATTGAATTGGTGAAGATTTCATGAAAGCCGGCACTCACCAGGTAAGAAGAGGTCTTATCCCGGTAAGAACTTAGGATCCTGTCTGAGCCGATTGAAGGCGAAATGGTAATTGTTGTTGGTATCTCGATGTTATCATAACCATCAATTCGCATGATTTCTTCTACAACATCGGCCGGCAATTGTATATCTGGTTTGTGAAATGGTACGGCGACCAAAATATCATCAATACTTTCGCGAAGCACATCAAAGCCCAGGCTGAGCAAAATTTTTCTCACGGTATCGGAATGATAATTTTTCCCACTGAGTTTTTTGAGATAATGATGTTTTAAAATGATCTGCGTCTTCGGTCTCGGCAATGGATACTCGTCAACGATATCAGACGCGATTTCCCCGCCCGCCAATTCTTTAATGAGCAACGCAGCTCTTTTTAATGCGGCTACCGTGTTCGAAATATCCATTCCTTTTTCAAAATGGGTGGCTGCATCTGTTCTCAAGCCATGTCGCAGAGAGGTTTTCCGGATGGCCACCGGATTAAACCAGGCGCTTTCAAGAAATATATTTTTAGTGGTGCTCTTCACTCCGCTTTCAAGTCCGCCAAAGACACCGGCCATGCACATGCCTTCTTCCTCATTACAAATCATCAGGTCTTCGTCGCTCAGTGTTCTTTCTTTTTCATCGAGCGTGACAAATTTTGTTCCTGCAGGAAGATTTTTAACCAGGATCCTTCTGCCCTTAATTGCATCGGCATCGAATGCATGTAGTGGCTGACCCATTTCATGCAACACGAAATTGGTCGCATCAACAATATTGTTAATAGGCCGAAGTCCAATCGATTTCAATTTGTTTTGTAACCAAACCGGCGAATCTTTTATGGTAATTCCTTTGATGCTGACACCAGAATAGCGTTCACAATCTTTTTTGTTCAGGATACTGACGCGAATAGGTATGCTGTGATTGTCGGGCCCGATCAAAGAAACATGCGGCATTCTTACCCGATAATCTTTTTTGTGGTGATGAGATAAGTACGCGCATACATCCCTTGCCACACCTATATGACTCATGGCATCCATGTGATTGGGCGTCAGGCCGATTTCAAAAATGTGATCTTCGTAGGAAGGGAAATAGTTTTCTGCGGGCGCACCAACTATTGATTCGGTTGGAAGCACCAGTATCCCTTCATGACTTTCTCCCAAACCAATTTCATCTTCCGCGCAAATCATTCCATTACTTTCTTCGCCTCTGATCTTAGCGGATTTGATGGTAAATGCTTCTCCTTTTGTCGGAAATATGGTTGTGCCTGGAAGTGCCACAATTACTTTTTGACCCTGTTGAACATTGTCTGCTCCGCAAACTATTCTTAAAGGATCGGGCCGGCCGACATTAACAACCGTCAGTTTCAGTTTGTCTGCATTCGGATGTTTTGCGGTACTGATTACTTCACCAACGACCAGGCCTCTAAGGCCGCCTTTAATGGATTCATATTTTTTGAGGCTCTCTACTTCGAGGCCTACAGAAGTCAGGATTTTGGATAATTGCTCCGGGGATGGCCTCATTTTGCCATTATTATCCTCTGCCGGAAGATATTCACATAGCCAATTGTAGCTAATAACCATTAGTTTATCTCATTTTAAATAAGGCACAAAGATAGTTTTTTGGAAATAGCAGGAGGGTAGACCGGAATACTTTTTGCCCATTTAAAACGTTTAATATCGGCCAGTTTGGCTGAAATACTGTTGCAAACACCTCTTAAATAAATGTTAACTATCTGATATCCCATTTACTTTTGAGACCAAATGCAGTCCAAACAGCATTAAAAGCTGAATCATGAAAAACATTATTTACACACTTCTAATTGTTGGTCTACTTATCGGAGCCTGCCACCCGACTTATGTGGTAACAAATCAACCAGCGCCGCCACCACCAGCGCCTGCTCCCGAACCAGAAGTTTCATACCAGTCATTTTACGATGAACTATCTCCTTACGGCCACTGGATCGACTATCCTGGTTATGGGTATGTCTGGATGCCGAACGCGGGTCCGGGATTTAAACCTTACGCTACCAATGGATACTGGATTTATACCGATGCGGGTTGGACCTGGGCATCTAATTATGACTGGGGCTGGGCACCGTTTCATTATGGCAGATGGTTCTATGATGGCGGTTATGGATGGATGTGGGTTCCAGGGCATGAATGGGCACCGGCCTGGGTATCGTGGAGAAGCAACAATGATTATTATGGTTGGGCGCCGCTGGCTCCTAATGTGAGCATAAATATCTCAGTCGGTTCATATAATCCGCCGTCCAATTATTGGTGTTTCGTTCCTCATCAATATGTCAACAGCCCACATGTAAATAATTACTATGTGAACGAATCAAGGAATGTGACCATCATAAATAACACGACGGTCATTAATAACCGGACAACAAACATCACTAATAATAATATTACCGTCAATAACAACACTAGAAATGTATACATGTCCGGTCCGGATCGTGTAGAAGTCGAACGTGCAACGGGCACGCAAGTGAGACCTATTGCAATTCGTGAAAATAATCGCCCTGGAGAACAAGTTAGCAATGGTCAATATGCGATTTACAGACCTCGGGTGAACTCGACTCCGCAGCTATCAAATGGAGGACAGGTTCAAAGACCGGCTCCTACCAGAGTTGAATCACTTCGCGATATCAGGCCCGCTAATTCATATCAAAATGGAAGCAGGCCTTCGGATATGCAATCGAATGGAAACAACAGGCCGGCCAACAATGGATATAATACCAACTATAGACAACAGGGGCAGGTAAACAATGGACAAGCTGTTGAAGACAACAGGTTCAATAGGCCTTCCAGTACACAACAGCCAAACAATAACGACCCGAGATCAGTAACAACGCCTGCTAATAACAACAACAATTTCAATAACACTTACAATAACAACGGTAACAATAGCGGGAACAGTGCTAACTATAATGGCAATAACAACCGGCAAAATAACCGGGATGATAACCCGAATTATAACAGGAATAATAATGTCAACAGTGATGTTCAACCAGTAAATACACCTGCAAATAATGCGCGTTCGGGCGGATACAACAGTAACGGAAATGGGAATAACAATAACCATGAAAATGTAAGACCAGCCAATATGCAGCAGGGAAACAACAGCACCGGAAATGGCAATGGAAATAATAACAATGTGCGCAATTTCACTGGAAACCGTGACAATCACCCCCAGGCAAGTCAGCCACGCAACGCAAATCAACAGGATCAGCAGAATCAATCAAGAAGAAATGGACAGAGGAATCAAAATTCCGGTAATGAAAAACCGAATATAAGGCCTGCAGCGAAAAAGAACGAATAAGATCCCCGATAGGAAATTCATCCAATGGTAAAACCCGCTCCATGAGCGGGTTTTACCGTTAATGTGTGTGTGATACACTCATTAAAAATCGATGAAAAGCCATATTGTAATCTCAACAACCTGACAAAATTTTTAAGTCAAAATCTTTCTGCACAGTAGGTGTGTATTTTAAATTCAAAACAGCGCAAAACTTTTTTAAATTGTGGATAGCTTATCGGTTCATGTGGACAAACCGCAAAAATCAGTAGATAACCATGTGCATGATCTAAGGATAAATATTAAAAAAGAAATTCTTTCTTGAACGAAGAATTGCGATTTATATTCGCCGTCCTGACTCAAAGGGATAACATTCCGTTCATAGTGCTCTAACA
>PSRA01000001.1 GCA_003175695.1 Bacteroidota bacterium
CCCTAAAACTTTCATGATTTCTAATGGTCTCAAATTCCCCCAGGAATAATCCTCCTTTTGCAATTCCAAGCATTTTGAACTCTATTTATGGTTTATTAAGGATATGGAAGCAATCGTAATAGTATCCAAATCAAGATTTTATACTATCTTTTAGAACGCGAAAATAATCAACACTACGCTGTTTTCAAAATGCCTCCAAAGCAACTAATCAACCTCGTTGTCAATTCAATTTTCTTGCCAGTAATCGGGGATGGATGATTCTCTAATTATTAAATAGCAAAAGTTTTCATAATATCGACCGGCTTTAGATCATTTGACATTCCTTTTAGAGAAAGGGTTGCACGAACATTTTTTTTTAACAGTATCTAATTTCTAACGGAACCAAAACGGGGACAGTTATGATTTATTGCCTTATGAATTGAATTTTCGAAGGTCTTTACCAGGAAAAATTTTTGGTTAGAAATTTTTCTTGCAGCGAGGACAATTTCCAGGTGTTTACACCTACTTAATGATCAGTGTAACGGTAATCGTTATCCTGTTTTTTGAAACAGCAATATGGGCGAATATCCTTAATTTTGAAGAATTTGGAGGAATTGATAAGTGTACTTTTTAATTCTGAAAATGCCCCTTAAAAATCTTTGGTTAGTCAAAAATGAGTGAGAAAAATACCCATCCCGACGATTACATTAATTTAGGCGGACTGAAAAGGATTGCGTATCAGCTGCTTGATTTATTCTTCACTTCAGTCAATTATCTACTTTCCATTTTTGCGAAAAGTAAGTTGTTGTTATTAACCGGATTAATTAGCGGAATGATTGTAGGATATTCCTATTTCCGAACCAAGGTTCCTACGTATGAAGTTTCGATGATCGTGCAGTCCACGGAATTGAATAATCAAACATTGGCTAACATAATAGACCAATTAGGCACACTTGCCCAAGCGGGATCCCAACAACGCCTGGCTGACGAATTGAATATCACGCCAAATCAGGCTTCCCGCATAAGTTTAATTAGTACACGAAGATTCGACGGAGAGCCTCTTGACAAGGATACTTCCAGGGTCCATCAACCTTTCGAAATTATAGCCAGGATAACGGATAAGGATATTACTGACAAACTGCAAAGTGCAATAATTGCCTATTTAAACGAAAACAGTTACCTCACAAAGGTTCAGGATAATAGAACAAGAATGAACCAGGAAAAAATTGCTTTTATCGATAATGAGCTTGCGAAACTGGACACACTTAAAACAGAATACAATCGTTTTTTGACTACGGCTAGAATTTCTGCGACTGTCTATTATAACGCTCTAAATCCTGCTGAAATTTATGACCAGTCAGGCAAACTCATGAAAGAAAAAGAAAATGTTATGAGGTCCCTGAATGTAGAAAACACTCCCGTATTGATGATTAATGGCTTCAATAGTACCAGCGAGCCTCAAACGTCCTCGCTGAGTAGGGCGCTGTTACTGGGCGCTTTGGTGGGATTAGCTATATGCTACTTATTGGGTTTGTTTGTTGACCTCAATCGAATAATATCAGGCAAGAGATCATCAAAAAAAGCCTGAAAATCTTTCCCACACAAAAATTGTTATTAGATTCAGATTGTTGGATTTAATTTATGAAAAATCGCATTTCCAATTGGGTAGGCCAAAAGATTGACAGGTACAAAGAGAATTTACTGTTCAAGAGACTGTTGTCAGTGTTGGGTATTGATATTCTGGTCAAATTGTCGGGAATCATTTTGCTTCCCATTTACTTAAGATTAATGACTCAGCATGATTATGGCTTGTATGGATACCTGCTTTCCATTATCATGACTTTTTCTCTTGTCCTGAATTTTGGTCTATACATCCCCGTTGCCAAGTTCTACCATGACTTTGAAAAACAGGCCGAAAAAGGAAGTTTGTTGTTCACAATTTTTTCTTTGCTTCTGGCCATTCTTGTAGTTGGAATTGTGCCTATTTACATGTTCAAGTGGGATTACATAATAATCCGGATCCTTTTCAATAATCCAATCAATTATGAAATTTACAGGATTCCTATCTTGCTTTCGATCGTTGCTTCTATTTTTAATTTCATGCTGACCAATTTCTTTTTTACCAGCGAAAAAATAAGAGCGCTAAAAAATTACAATATTTTCCGGATTATTTTTATCAATGCAATTTCACTTTTGTTTCTACTCGTTTTGAAAGGTAGTGATACGGTAAGAGTTCGCCTTCTTTCCACGTATTCAGTTGAATTGACTTTGTTCTTTGTATTTGCTTATTTTCCAGCTAGAGAGCTGGAGGCGAGATTCAGCAGGTCGATTGCGCGCTCCGGCCTGAAATTGGCTCTTCCGGTAATGATTTCAGCTATATTTGGGATTATTATCAATTTCAGCGATAAGTTCTTTCTGGAAAAATATGGATCATTTAAGGACATGTCATATTATTACCTGGCTGTGTCTTGTGCAAGCATCATTCCCATGATCTTCGCTTCTTTTCAAAATGCATGGCTCCCGCTTTTTCTAAAAGAAAAGGATTTAAAAAGAAACATTGAAAAAACGAACAAGCTTTTGTTTAGGATCTTTATAATTTTTCTTCTTTTATCAATTTTCATTCTGGTATTCGTAAAACTTATTCTGGAATTTGGCATTATCCAAAGTAAATATCAAGAAACTATATATATCCTCCCTATCCTTTTGGTATCACAAATTATTTCCGCGCTGGTTCCGTTGTACAGCAATTACCTCGTTTATTTTGAAAAAACACATATTGCATCCATTGCTGGTTTCGTTGTATCTGGTGTCAGTCTGGGATTGAGTCTTCTTTTGATTCCTAAATGGGGTGTTTACGGGGCCGCCACAGTTTCATGTATTTCAAATGCATGTTATTTTACAATTTATTTTCTTCTTATCCGATCATACACAAAAAAACGACTTGATAGACCTTACTTGGTCGCGGAATAAAACTTGACAATGCACCAATCTTTTATCTTCATCTATTTGAGAATGTCTTTGCGAATGCTAATCAAAAGGCCTTCGCTGGGAACCTGCCGGGCTATCTTTACTCAATATGGGAGATGGAAAACCCATTTGCCTGACTTTGCTACTTCTCCACTTAAATTGCCATGGATATGTTTTGGCGCCATTGACTACATTCAGGCAAGGATAAAACCAGATATGCATATTTTTGAATATGGTTCGGGTTATTCCACATTATTTTGGAAAGATCATGCAGCCAAGGTTATATCTATTGAACATGATGATACCTGGTATGACAGGATGAATAAAGAGTTATCAGGACGGGAGGGGGTGGCCTATGTTCTTGCCTTACCAGAAAAAGATACAAATAGCGGGAAAGATTTTCGAGATCCCGACGACTATGTCTCAAAGGATGATCGATATGCGGGTAAAAATTTCGAAAATTACGTAAAGACTATTGACAAATTTCCTGATTCTTCATTTGATATAATTGTTGTAGATGGAAGAGCGAGACCTTCGTGTATCAAGCACGCAATACCAAAACTCAAAAAGGGCGCTTATCTCATTGTTGATAACACAGAACGGCGCTATTATCTGGCTCCGTTCTCCTTTAAAAAACCTGATTGGGAAATGAAGAGATTTCCGGGACCGGTTCCAACTTCATACAATTTTTCAGAGACGACGATACTCAAGAAACTAATCTGATGAAAACAGCTCCAATTTTGCTTTTTACTTATAACAGGCCCAGGCATACAAAAAATACGATTGAAGCGCTCAAACGAAATAAGCTTGCAGACGAAAGTGAGTTGATTATTTTTTCAGATGCCAGCAGGAATGAGAAAATGGAGGAATCTGTCCAAAAAGTGAGAGATTACCTCAGAACGATTGTAGGGTTTAAAAAAATTCAGATCATTGAAAGGGAGAAGAATTACGGATTAGGAAACAATATCATCGACGGAGTGAATTGTGTTGTAAATCAGTATGGAAAAGTAATTGTGCTGGAAGACGATTTATTGACGGCCCCTTATTTTCTGGAATTTATGAACAAAAGTCTGTCAGTATATGAAAATTCAGATGACGTGATCAGCGTTCATGGATTTTCCTATCCTGTAAAGCAGAAACTACCAGAAACTTTTTTTATTCGGGGAGCAGACTGTCTTGGATGGGGTACCTGGAAACGTGCATGGAAATTTTTTGAGCCGGACGGATCAAAGCTTTTGCGCAAGCTGATGGAAACTAAGCAAACCTATCATTTTGATTTTAACGACTCATATCCATTCACGCAAATGTTGAAAGATCAAATTGCTGGAAAGAACAATTCATGGGCAGTGCGTTGGTATGCTTCTGCCTTTCTTGAAAATAAGTACACACTTTATCCAAATAAATCTTTGGTTTATCATGCAGGCAATGACGGAACGGGTACCAATAGTGGATTTGACAGTGTTTTGAATGTTCAAATGAGTAAAAGCCCCATCAAAGTCCATCCTATTTCCATTGAGGAGAACAAATCAGCATTTGAAGCATTTGCGGCTTTTTATCGAAAACTTCATAGACCCGGATTGTTTTATAAGGTCAAAAGTAAATTGAAAAAGATTTTTTGGAATGGCTATAACAGATTGATTCAATTATTTAGAAACAGCAAATGAACATAATTGACAAAGTGCTAACTTCAGAATTCTTCGTTGACAAACCGCCGGTGTTGGTAGATATAGGTGCGTCAGGCGAGATCAATGCAAAATGGAAACTAATTGCCAAACACTCGGTATGCCTGGCATTTGACGCGGACGACAGAGAATTCAAGATCAGCGAGCAAGTCAACAAGACTTACCGAAAGTTGATCACTTTTAACAGAATTGTGACGCCGGATTTGAGAGGCGATTCTCCCTTCTATCTCACTGCTTCCCCATTTTGTTCGAGTTTGCTTGAACCCGACCAGGAAAAACTTAAACCCTGGATTTTCAGTGAACTTTTCACTGTAGAAGGGCTGAAGCAATTGCCAACGATCACGATTTCGGAAGCACTGAAAAAGGTAAATCAGAATTATATCGATTGGTTCAAGACTGATACGCAGGGAACGGACCTTCGTCTGTTTACGAGTGTTCCGCAAGAACTCAGGTCGGGAATATTAGCTGCCGAATTTGAACCAGGTATTCTGGATGCGTATAAAGGAGAGGATAAATTATTTTCGGTTATGCAATTTTTGCACGAAAATAATTACTGGCTTTCTTCCATGGAGCTCAGGGGCGTGCAAAGGCTGAAAGCGGGTTTTGCCAGGGAACACGGAAAATATTTGTCTGAAAGAATGATCAGATCGAGTCCTGGCTGGGCGGAAGTGACGTATTTAAGAGAACCTGGACAGGAATCGGCAAGGCAATTGCTGCTTCTTTTGGTTTTTTCACTTTTGGAAAAGCAATACGGATTTGCGTTAGAGATTGCAGAACGGGGTCTGCAAAAATATCCTTCTGTTGTGCTATTCCGGGAATGCAAGAACTCAGTTCAAAAGAAGATATCGAAAGAAAAATTGAAAGTGCCACTAGTTATTATAAAGCGACAGGTCAACAAAATATTTTCTCATATTCATAATTAAGATGACCAGTTTTCAACAATATTTTTGCCAGAAGGAGAATTTCGATTTCGAACATGCTGGAGTAACAATAGACAGGTAGTTCAAAAAAAGTTTGAAGGATGATTAACTTTTGCACTCTCTTTGATTCTAATTATTTGGCGCGTGGTTTGGCGCTTTATGAGTCGCTTATAAATTACTCGCCTTCTTTTCATTTATACGTACTCACTTTCGATGAAAAAACGTTTCAATATCTCAGCCAACAAAATTTAGAACATCTCACACCGATAGCTCTAAGAGATTTTGAAGATGAAGAGCTTTTAAGAGTGAAACCAAGCAGAACAGCCGCCGAATATTGTTGGACCTGTACGCCCTCTCTGGTTCTGTATTGTGTCATGAAATTCAATTTGCCTTCCTGCACTTATATAGATGCCGATATGATTTTCTATCACAATCCACAACTATTGTTAGATGAGGGAGATGGCTGTTCCATTTTGATCAGCCCTCACAATTATACAAGGGATTATGACGAATCTGCAACTCATGGAACTTATTGTGTGCAATTCATGTATTTTAAAAATGATTCTGAAGGAATTCTTGCCTTGCGTTGGTGGAGAGAACGATGTATTGAATGGTGCCACGCCTATCTGGAAGATGGTAAATTTGGTGATCAACGCTACATCGAGGATTGGCCGACCAGGTTTCAAAAGGTTCACGTAATGCAGCACCCAGGCGGAGGCTTGGCTCCCTGGAATTTGCAACAATATGAAGTAATGGTTAACGACAAACGGATAAATTTGACCCGACGTCGGGATCCGACAACATACCCGCTTGTATTTTTTCATTTTCATGGTCTCAAGTTTTATACAGACGAGATGGTGTCCTGCACAGGACCCCTGTATGAAATCGATGCTGAGGTCAAGAAATTGATTTACTTTCCCTACATTACGCGCCTGCTGCAACTCGACAAAAAGTTACGAGCAGAGGGTGTTAACTTTGATTCTAACGGTGCTCAGCAGGAGGCTCCATCTAAACAAAAAACCTATATTCAATTCATGAAAGACCTATTAATTGCTATCGGCCGCGGAAGGTTTTTCTTGATTTCATTCAAAAAATTCAACTTCAAGTTGCATAATCATTTTTACCCAACTAGACTATTCAAATGAGTGCATATGGCATATATGATCGACCTAAAAACCTTTACCGATAAACGTGGCAATCTAACTGTAATTGAAAAAACAATTCCATTTGAAATAAAAAGAATTTTTTACATCTACGGTGTCGATCAGTCGAGAAGAGGCGGCCATAGGCATAAAACTACGGTTCAGGCGGCGATTTGTTTGAAGGGAAGTTGTAGGATTTATAATCATGACGGAGTGAATGAAAGTTATTTTTACCTTGACCAACCCAACAAATGCCTGATTCTGGAGACAAATGACTGGCACACGATGGATCAATTTTCTTTTGATGCCATCTTGATGGTTTTGGCATCAGAATACTTCGACTCTAATGATTACATTTTTGAACCCTACTAATTATGATTGAGTACGAAAACTTGGCCAAGTCAAATGAATCTTTTTTTGAAGGGTACCGTCATGCCTTTGACCAAATTCTTAAAGGAGGCTGGTATATTTTGGGAGAAGCAGTGAGGAACTTTGAGTCTGAGTTCGCTTCTTATTGTCAAACCCGTTTCTGCGTGGGCGTTGCCAATGGCCTGGATGCATTGATCATTTCATTAAGGAGTTTTCAATTTAAAAAAGATGATGAAGTTTTGGTCCCTTCGAATACGTATATCGCAACTATTCTTTCGATTGTACATAATGGACTAAAGCCTATTCTAATAGAACCAGATATCAACACTTATAACATAGATCCATCGAAAATTGAGGAGAAGATCAGTTCAAAAACACGCGCGATTCTTTTGGTACACCTTTATGGAAAAGTTTGTCAAATGGATCAAATCATACGTATCGCAGAAAAACACCAGCTTCGTATAATTGAAGATTGTGCTCAGGCGCATGGGGCATGCTTCAAAGGTAAGAAGGCTGGAAGCTTTGGTGATTTCGGGGCCTTTAGTTTTTATCCTACCAAAAACCTGGGAGCGATTGCAGACGCTGGTGCTGTCACGTGCAACGATGATAGGTTGAACACCAAATTGCGAACATTAAGAAATTATGGATCTGAAAAAAAATATGAAAACATTATGGTAGGATTCAATTCTCGTCTTGACGAACTTCAGGCGGGTTTTCTTTCTATCAAGCTAAAATCACTGGACAATATCAATGACCATAAACGAAGGCTGGCCAATCTTTATCATGACGGATTGAAGTCAGATTTTGTCAAACCGGTTCGCCATCCTGACTTTACAGATGTATATCATATTTATAACATCAGACATCCACAAAGAGACCGTTTACGTGATTACTTATTAAAAAGAGAGATCAAAACCGAAATTCACTATCCCATTCCTCCGAACAAGCAGCAGGCTATGGCAGGTATAATTGACAACCAACGAACACCCATAGCTGAAGAAATACATCAAACGACGCTAAGTCTGCCCATCTCATTTTTTCATAAAGAATCAGAAATTGAAAAAGTTATTGAAGTTATGAATCAATTCTAATTTTTATATGCTAAAAAACTTCCTGAATAACTACATAACAAGGCTTAAAGGCGATGACTATATTATAGACGATCGGGTTCCGGGATTCTATCTGATCAATCTGGTCTCAGACAGAGTGGTTATGAAAGTAAGGGGTTTTTTCAGTGGCATCAAATCAGCAAACACAGCCTTCATTGGCAAAAGAGTTAAGATAAAAGTGGCGTCAAAACTGAGGGCAGGAAAGAATCTTTCAATTGGCACAAATTGTTATATCGATGCACTGTCAGAAAACGGAATTTTGCTTGGAGATAATGTGTCAATTGGAAGAAATACGATCATCGAATGCACTGGAAACCTAAAGTATTTAGGGAAAGGTCTCAAGGTCGGAAATAATGTTGGACTCGGATCAGACAATTTTTTTGGCTGTGCGGGTGGTATTGAAATCGACGACGACACGATAGTAGGTAACTTTGTGAGTTTTCATGCAGAGAACCATGTATTTTCAAATCGGCATATACTTGTACGTTTGCAAGGCGTAACTCATCTTGGAATCAAGATCGGTAAGAATTGCTGGATAGGAGCTAAGGCAACAATTCTGGATGGGGCTGTTGTTCAGGATGGATGTATCATAGCTGCAGGAGCCGTTTTGAACCAGGGTGTTTATGAATCAAACGGCATTTATGGTGGAGTGCCAGCTAAATTGATAAAAAATAAATGAATATGGACCAGGCAATTCAGTTCAATAAATACCTGCCTGTCGCCATACTTTACTTTTTTTTTAACGGCTTTCTTTTGCCACATGGTTTATTATACACTACTTTATTGAGTCCCATTTTTTTGATTTGGCTTTCGAAGAAACCGATAATAAAATATTTCTGGTTGTTTTTTGTTCTGATTGCTCCTTTTGTTGCCGCTCATTTTTTGCATGGGGTCTCGGGGGCGAACTACTTAAAATCTTTTTTATTGTTTCTATCCGTTTATGTCTTTTCAATGGCGGCGTATGAATTTCTAAGTGTCTGTGGAAGTATCCGCATCATTTACAAGGACATTCTGTTGATAAATGCTCTGTTTGTAATTCTGGCAATCATTGCACTAAAAATACCCTCAATGGTTAACCGATTTTGGTTCACGAATGCCATTACGACTGGTATTGTAAGTGTCAAGAGGCTTCAAATGTTGACTTACGAGCCTTCTTATTATTCATTTCTCCTCGCCCCCATTGCTTTGTACTACATTCTAAAACAGGTAATCCTGCAATTGCCGAATCCAAAGACATATTTAATTCTGGTGTCAGTTCCCCTGGTGCTTTCCTTATCATTTGGTGTTATTCTTGGGCTTTCACTTTCACTCATCCTGACGTTCTTGTGGGGATTTCGAATATTATTTCCTGGAAACAAGCTCTTATTTTATTTGCTTATCGCTTCGATTTTGATGCTGGTATTGTTAGTGCTGGTTTGGGAATTTTTCCCGAATAATCTTGTTTTTGTAAGAATTAATAATGTTTTTTCAGGAAGAGATACATCATTCAAAGGTCGCACTTTTGATTCATTTTATTTGGCTTGGGAAATAGCAAGAACAAGAAGCATTTGGTTTGGTGTAGGTCTTGGACAGGTAAAGGAGATTGGATTGCATTATTTTATTCAATTTTATAATAACACCAGCTTTACCATCGACCAGATTGGGATTCCGAATGCGGTGGCAGACACATTAGCAACATTTGGCATTTTTGGCGTGGCCATCAGAATGTTTTTAGAGATTTATTTTTTCTTTAAGACGCGCGTATACAAAAATTACTACAGGCTTTGTCTTTTTTTCTTTGTATTTATTTATCAGTTTACTGGCAGTTACATAATGAATGTGGCCGAATATCTTGTTTGGGTGATGGCTTTTCACCAAGGAATCTTTACAGAATTCGATAGAAGCTATTTTCGTTCCAGGTTGACCGGACGTCATTCCATTCAAATTCCAATCACCGAAAGTCATAATTTAAGCGAGTGAAAATTCTCTTTATTTCGCGTGCT
>PSRA01000125.1 GCA_003175695.1 Bacteroidota bacterium
GGTTTTTTTCTTCAATTGTCCTATTTCGGAACTGACCAATCGCAGGTAGGACGATACCTGACTGCGAGATCAACCTCCGAAAGCAAATTGGGTCTTCTGATGAACGGACTTGTAAAAATTCCGATGCAATTCCTGATTCTATTGATAGGCGCACTTGTATTTTCTTTCTATCAGTTCAACAAGGAACCAGTTTTTTTTAACCAGACACAACTGGAAGTCCTGGCAAATTCGAAATTCAAGGATTCCCTGGCCATCTTGAAAAAGGACTACGACGCCATGCAGAGGCTGAAGGTGGAGCAAATGAATTTATTGGCGGAAAAGCATTTTCAAAAAGGTTCGCCGGACTGGGATAAAGTAAGATCAGTATTGCGGAACACTGAAGACCAAAAAGCAAGGTTCAGGGAAACTATAAAACGTTGGCTTCAGGACAACTCTGTGAGAGGTGATTATAATGATACGAATTATATATTTCTTCGTTTTGTCGTAGATAAATTGCCAAAAGGATTGGTTGGGCTACTCATTGCCGTTATCTTTTTGGCCGCCTGGGGATCGATTGCAGCAGCACTAAATTCACTTGCGTCCTCTAGTATGGTAGATTTTCATAAACGATATTCAAAAAATGTCCTGTCTGAGCAAAAGGAATTCAAACTTTCCAGGATATATACTTTTCTTTGGGGTATTTTTTGTGTCATGATTGCGCAGTTGGCCTATAATATTGGCAACAGCCTGATTGAGGCAGTGAATGTGCTCGGATCATTGTTCTATGGTGTGATCCTGGGGATCTTCCTGGTAGCATTTTACATAAAAAGAATTAGCGCGAATGCGGTATTTGTGAGCGCAGTAATTGTTGAGATTGGAGTCATTACTTTGCATTTTTTCAATCAATATAAAATAATCTCATTGAGTTTTCTATGGTTGAATGTAGTGGGCGCCCTGGGAGTGATTTTGTTGGGCTATGTGTTGAATATCTTTTTGGCGCCCGGATCGAAGAAAGAAGTTTTACAGGAAGCCGAGCTCTAAAGTAAGAAGGGAGAGCGCAAAGCCTGCGCTCTCCCTTCTGTTCCTCCGTTCTTACGTGGACTATTCTACTTCAACGAAGCAATCAGTTTTTCATTCAGCGAAACATAATCACTATTCTTTGCTTCTTTTGCCAGTTGAATAGATTGCTGTGCGGTTTGGATAGCTTCCTGTTTTTTGCCCAACATGGCCTGGGCTCTTGCTTTCTGATAAAAAACATAGAAGGCTTTTGGATCCTGTTCGCCGGCTTTATTCAGCCATTCAAGTGCCTTATTAAGATCTTTCCCATTGTCTATATAGTAAAGAGCCGCACTGTAATAAGGACGGTTGTCTTTATTCATTGCGGTATTGATCTGATCCATGATCTTCGAATCAATTTCAGTCTTTATTGGCAGGCTCACCAGGGTATTACTCCAGCGCAAACCCAGATCGCAGGTGTTGCTGGCAACGTTGTCAAAAGATATTGTCATTGATTCAACAGGATAGGGAAGGGACTGACTTTTTACAGGCACCCGGACCAGATCCTGGTCCTGCTTATAGTCGGCGGGATTGGTAACATCAGTTTGCTTACTGATAATGATTGTCCATTCATTTTCTCCCGGAATAGTGAGCAGGCCATATTTGCCCGCAGGGACTTTTGCTCCACCAATGATCACATCATCAGCAAAAGTGAGTGTGGTTGCATTGTTGGCGCCTGTGCGCCATACCTTGCCATAAGGAACGAGGTCACCAAAAATCTTTCTTCCTCTTACGGCCGGCCTGGAATAGGACAATTCAATATAAGAAAGGCCAAAATCCTGCTTGACGTATTGAGGAGGAGAAGGCCTTGGTGTTTGTAATGTTTGAGCGGTGGAACTTAAATAAATCACTGAAGCAATAACCACAAGCGAAAGAAATTTTTTCATATCTGGAAATTTCTCACGAAGGTAATGGAATTGAAAAGGTGGTTCAAAATCCCACTACCACCACAACTGTGGCCGACTTCTTTTTCAAAGTTTTCCAGGAAGGTCCTTCCTTGATCAGGCGAATGGCCTCTGCATCATATTCTGGGCCGAGGGATTGTTCGATATAGAAATCAGAAAGCTTTTTCTTTTTATCGACCGTGAATGAAACGGTAACAATTCCCTTCAATCCAAGGCTATCATTGGGAGGTCTTTTATTTTTTTGGAGATAATTTGAATAATCATCCCAGCCATGTTCAGGTTCTGCATCCTGGTCCGTTTGTTGTTCCGGTATCACTCTTTTCTTTGCATTTGACTTGCCAAAATGCCCGGCATTTATATTAGTTTCCCTTAACATGATGATATTCGGAACACCATGGCTATTGAGAGTTATATAAGCGGGGTTATAGCCGTCGGACCTTATTTCAACTGCTATGACAGAATCTTGTTTGACCGTATTCAATTTGAAGTTCCCATCATCATCTGTCAGTGCTTGCACTTTCTTGTCTTTTGAAGCAATAAAAGCTGATGCAATGGGTTTGTTGTGCTCGTCAGTTACCTTTCCATAGAATGAACTCAGGATGGATGGATTTCCCCTGTATTCATACTGAGCAACCGGAGCATCGGAACGTTTCTCTTGTGCTGCCATCGGTGCAGGTATGTTCTTGTTTACATCAGCGTTCTTATTTTTTGCAAGCACTTCTGCTTCATTGGAAGAAAGATCAGATTTTGATCTGGGACGAACGGATTTCCGTTTTTTATGGCGGTGAATAACAACCGAAGAAGGTTTTTCGCTCTTCGCGATTTCTTGTTCAGCCTGGATAGCCTTATCTGATCCCGGTTTGGATACATTTGGCTGAACAGCTGAAACGTTTGAGTCGGTCGCCACCTTCGGTGATGAATTTGCCTGCCTGGCTATCGGTGATACATTCGGGTGTTGATTAACTAAATAGACTGTTAGCCCCCCTGCAAAAAGAATGATCAATACTGCAGCGGCAACTTTCCATCCAAAAATAAAAGGTGCTGGAACGGGTGTTCTTTGCTGGTTGACTCTTTGCGACAACCTGGATCTGATTTCGTGTATGTCAGCGGGAAATTTTTCTAAATGATCACGTTCAAATGATTGGTACATGCCTTCCACCGCATCTGCCAGGAAGGGGTCCTCCAGGGCAGCTTTTTCCATCGCGTGCATTTCCAGAGGAGAGAGCTCACCATTCAAATATTTGATGATATCTGCCGCGCTATATTGAATAATATTTTTTTCCTGGTCACTCATTCGTAGAATGTTGAATCTTCTTATCCATGCAATTTTTTAGATTCCTACGCCCGTTTTGGATATGACTCCTGACTTTATTCCACTCCACCGACGTAATTACCGCAATCTCTTTATAACATTTCTGTTGCAGGTAAAACAGTTCAATCATCCTCTTCTGCTCAGCTGCAAGAGTTTGTAAGCAATCCTGCAGCTTGGCCAGGTGTTCCTCCTTCTCCATTATACCATTCAGATGCACAGAATCCGTTAATTGCACACGTTCGGGGTCTAATTCATTTGTTTTCAGATGTTTTGAAGAACGTAACTGCATCAGGCAATGGTTTTTAGCGAGGGTATAAAGCCATCCCTTGAAATTTTCCACTTCGTGGTGCCTCAATTTGGGCACCAGTTCTTCAAAAATAGCCAGCACGGCATCTTTTGCTTCCTCTCTTTCTTCCAGGTATTTGAGGCAAATGCCAAAAACCAGCTCCATATAAGGCTGGTAAAGGGCACTTAGCAGATCTAATTTGCCTGTCTCCCTATATAACCTGATCAATTCCTGCTCACTATATGATGAACTCGATATGCTCTTAAAAAATGCCAAAACCACAATTTGCCCTGAAATTAATCAAAAATCCATCAGTCTTATGCAAAATTGAATTTGAGGCATCCGCTACTAAACACTGCTTATGAGTGATTCCGTTCGGGTGCACATACTTGAGCCATGCCTTGAAACCTGGAAAAATATGAGTCCGACACCGAATGAAAGATTTTGTCCAGCCTGTATGAAAGAGGTTATTGATTTTAGTGAGATGAATGATGATCAAATCTTCAGGTATTTAAAAAATTCGACAGGAAAAGTCTGCGGACATTTCTATGCTGACCAACTCAATCGAAATATCAAAAAACCTTCAGAACAAAAAAGCTGGTTCAAATATGTTTTTAAAATTCTAATTCCTGCAAGGCTTTTGTCGGAGCGAAGTCATGCTCAAGCAAAACCAAAGGAGGAAACCCAGGCTTGTTCAAAATCATTCATGCTGGGCTATACACCCACCATATCCAGGGAATTGTCTTACGGTAATCAAGATAATATAGCAAAAAATGTGGGCCGTTCAATTCGAGGCAGAGTGGTAGATGAAAACGGGGAAGGAATTCCATTTGCCACAGTCCTTTTAGTAGGTACGATGAATGGTCAGGCAACGGATATTCACGGCAACTTTTCAATTTATTTTAAAGCCGGCCAGGATATTATTCTACGTGTGTCTTCAGTTGGCTTTGAGAGTTATGAAAGCCAATTCACGACTCCGATTAATGACTTGAAAATTGTTTTGAGACAATCATTCACTGGACAGGTTGTTACTGGAGGGACCACAGCAGATAGAAAGTCCAACATAACTATTGTAGAAAAATGTAGAGGATTACTTCAAAAATTGACCGATATGGATACAGTCAGAATTTTTCCCAATCCTGTTCCAGCAGGCACTTCTATGCAAATCGCTTTTGATGTGAAAAAGGCCGGTGAGACTTATTTATTGATGATGACCAGTATTTCGGGGCAAGTAATACTTACGAAAAAATTATTAGTGCGTGAAAGGAAACAGACGAATTCGATTCAGGTCCCCATCCACACGCAGGGCAACTATGCAGTGCAGGTGGTAAACCTTTCTACTAACCGGAGTTTTTCAAGTAAAGTGATTGTTCTATGAAACACTTGACAGCTGACAATTGTAAGTTGACAGACATCTGATCCAACTTACAATTGTTACTGCCAACTGCCAACTGTCAAATTATTATGACAATGCTTCTGCCTTCACATTGTTGTAGCCTTTTTTGCTCGTTTCAATCAGTCTGAGGATTTTTTGCCGGATTTCATCCCTAAGTCCCGCTATCTCATGTTCAAACACGGCATGCAATTCATCCAGTTCTTTATTGGTGGCTCCCCTTAATCTACTGAGTTTACTTCTGAGCTGATCTGCGGACTCAGATAGTTTTTTCCTGGTTTCACTTCCTTTATCTGGTGCGATCAAAATGCCGGCAAGTATGCCTGCAAGTGCTACAAAAAACAATCTTTGCATACTCATAAATCTGAATTTTCTTGAATTTAAGTTTCAACAATCTTGCCAAATTATGGTTGACACAAGCGCCCAGAAGTGGTCAGTTGCCAGTCGCCGACGTTTTGCTGCAACTTGTAAAAATGGATTCACTTCTCTAAGTTAAAAGGCCATCGATCCTCAACCTGCGACCAGCAACCTTAATGACGGCCTTGCGCCAGGTTTTACCTGAATGCCGGATGAAATTTGTGAAGTGTTTCCCGCAGGTATTCTCTGTCAAGATGAGTGTATATTTCCGTGGTTGTAATACTCTCATGTCCTAACATTTCCTGCACTGCCCTTAAATCTGCGCCTCCTTCAACCAGGTGTGTCGCAAATGAATGTCTGAAGGTGTGTGGTGAAATACTCTTTTTTATCCCTGCTTTGTTCGCCAGCTCCTTCAGTATGATGAAAATCATAACGCGTGTGAGTTTATTGCCTCGTCTGTTGAGAAATAAAAAATCCTCATTTCCACGTTTGATTGGAATATGAACACGAATCTGGTTTCGGTAAATATTAATGAATTTCACTGCGGAGCTGCCGATGGGCACCAGGCGTTCTTTATCGCCCTTTCCAATAACGCGGATGAATCCGACATCCAGGTAAAGACAGGAGATTCGAAGATTGACCAGTTCACTTACGCGAAGACCGCAACTGTATAAAGTTTCCAGGATTGCTTTATTTCTTCCTCCTTCCGGTTTGCTGTGATCAACCTGGGAAATGATTTTTTCAATTTCCTCAAAGGTAAGGGTGTCGGGAAGTGCTCTTTTCAATTTCGGTGCTTCCAATAACACGGTGGGGTCCCTGTTTACGATGTTTTCTATTGAACAATACTTATAGAAAGATCGAATACCCGAAATGATCCTGGATTGAGAGGTGGCTGTCATGCCCAGTCCTGCGATCCAGCGGATGAATTGTTGAAGATCTTTTAATTCAATAGAAGCTGGTTCCTTTTCTTTCCCTTCGATCTGTAAGAATTCAGTCAATTTATCAATATCTCTCAGATAAGCTTCCACCGAATTGTCAGAAAGCGATTTCTCCAGTTGTAACCAGGAGCGAAATCCTTTTTTATAAATATCCCACATCAAACAAGTATAAAATTTAATGTGGAATTCTTAAAATTTTCTTTGCTCCCTAATTCGATTAAGAGATATTTGCTGTCTAAGCAAGCAATCATGCATTTAACGGTGAATTTACGTTCCTTCAAAAAATTAGTCCGCCACAATAAGAAACGAATGAAGCTTTTTCTGAGCAAGCTCGAGAAGAATCCGCCGAGAGGACTTGATCAGATGGTTGTGCAGGCTGACAGGCTTGCATGGGCACACACGGATTGCCTTCATTGTGCAAATTGTTGTAAGACCATGTCGCCGACTTATACAAGATCTGACGTTCAGCGTATTTCAAAATTCCTGGGAATGACTCAAAGCGCATTTCGTAAGAAATGGCTGTATAAAGACAAGAGTGGTGACTGGCTTAATGTAAATCAGCCTTGCCAGTTTTTGGATCTTGAGACTAACATGTGCAGGATATATGAGGTGCGGCCACGTGATTGCGCCGGATTTCCTCATCACACCAAGAAAAAAATGGTGGACTATATGCACGTTTATAAGCAGAACCTGGAATACTGTCCCGCCACACATCGACTGGTAAAGAATTTGATGGATAGGTTGTCGAAAGCTTAATTTGTCCAGAACGATCATTACTCCTGTATTTACTTCGACAAAAGGCAAAATATTTTCCTCGGAGCGATGTCTACTTCCGCATGAGAAAAGCGCCGGTTTTGATGAACTATTTTTCACTCGCACGCCCACGCTTCGCCCTTTTTCTCCAAATTGTAATGTGCTGCTATTGCTATTTATTTTTCCATTACTTTGGCTTTTCAATTCTCCCTACATGCAACTGGCTAAAAATAAATTGCTACCGTTGAAAGGTAAAGTACAACACTACGCATGGGGCGGCGTTTCTTACCTGCCAAAACTGTTGCATCTGCCCAATCCAGAGAATGAACCCTTTGCAGAATATTGGCTGGGCGCCCATGAAAATGGTGAGGGAGAACTTATTCTTAATCATGGGGAGCGAATAAGGTTGGGAGAATACATTGATACTTTCAAGCAGGATACCCTAGGAGCCACCGTTGCTGATCGATTTGGCCGACTTCCGTATTTGCTTAAGATACTTGATGTAAAGGACATGTTATCTATCCAGGTTCATCCATCAAAAAAAAGTGCGGAAAAGGAATTTGAGTTGGAAAACAGGATAGGTATTCCTCTAAAAGCCCACAACCGCAATTATAAGGACGACAACCATAAGCCCGAACTTATGGTTGCATTGAGTGAATTCTGGTTGCTTCATGGCTTTAAACCTATGGCTTTGCTAAAGAAAACTCTTACGCAAATCAGCGAGTTTCAATCCTTATCGGTTGAACTCAATAAAGGATACGCTGAACTCTATCGTCAGGTAATGGAATTGCCGCAGGAAGAGGTCAACAAAATCCTGCAGCCGCTATTGAACAGGATTATTCCGTTATACAAAGCCGGTCAGCTAGAAAAAGATGACGAAAATTTTTGGGCAGCGAGGGCAGCTTTGACATTCAATCACCATGGAAATATTGATCGCGGCATTTTCTCCATTTATCTTTTTAATCTTCTGGATCTGCTGCCTGGACAAGCCATTTTCCAGGACGCAGGTGTTCCGCACGCGTATTTAGAAGGTCAGAATATAGAGATTATGGCCAACTCAGATAATGTTCTTCGGGGTGGGCTAACGTCGAAGCATATCGCAGTGGAGGAATTAATGAAACATATAAAGTTTGAAGCCACGCATCCTGACCTTGTCAAAGAATTAAAAACCAACCACATAACGACGGCTTTCCAAACACCTGCGCCGGATTTTGAATTGAACAGGATTGAATTGAAAAAAGACGAAACAATCAACAGGCTTGCTCACTCCGCGGAAATCTACTTTTTACTTTCTGGCAAAATGGAATTGTCAGAAGCAGACAATGCATCCCTCGCAAGGGAATCCGGTGAGGCCTGGATTTGTTTTGATCAAGCTCAATTCGCCCTTCACGCAAAAGAAAATTCTACTTTGTTTTTTGCGAAAGTACCACTTGCCTAACCGTGATCTCCCCATTGTTCCGGTAAATGCTGAGATTATCTTTACGTAAAGTTTACGCATTTGAAGCGCTTATGCTTCTATTGATAACGATTTGATAAACGGGCGAGTTAGTCTTGTTTGTTGCTTGCGTATATTGTATTTTTATATTTGCAAAAAACATCGTCATGAAGGCGGACAAAGCAATTGGCTGGTCGTTGGTCTTACTGGTAGTAATAGCTGCATTTTACCGGATTATCCCGGATCGCACACCAGGATTTGCTCCTCAGTTGGCAATCGCCATATTTGCCGGAGCAATTATTAAAGACAGGAAACTGGCCATAGCCATTCCCGTTTTATCCATGTTCTTCTCTGACATGTTTTATCAGATTCTTTATTCAAGCGGATTGTCAAGCATACCAGGTTTTTATGAAGGCCAATGGCAGAATTATGTATTGATTGGTCTAATGACTTTGATTGGAATGCCAATCAAAAGAATCAAACTATTAAATGTTCTGTTTGCTTCTTTGCTCGCTCCAACTGTCTATTTTATTTTATCAAATTTTGTTCTTTGGGCGGGATGGAGTGGTACAAGAGGGTTGGGCAGGCCCAAGACCTGGTCAGGATTGATGATGTGCTACCAGGACGCAACTCCATTTTTCAGGGCGAGTGTGCTGGCTACCTTGTTCTTTTCCCTGATCCTTTTTGGATCCCATTATTTGTTAAAGAGGAACTGGAACAAAGCTACCCAAACTGCATTTGTTGAATAAGTTGACTCGAAAGATCAATTAAACATTTGATTATCGTTACCGGACGCAATATTTTCGAATTCCTCATCCACCAGCAGGTTCTTGCCGTCGGCTGCGGCTGTAGCTAACTCATCACAGCGGTTATTATATGGATTATCAGCATGACCCCTGACCCACACAAAACGAATCATATTTCCTTTTGCTAATTCAAAATACTTAAGCCAGAGATCTTTGTTTTTTTTCCCTCCTTTAAAATTAGTTGCAATCCAGTTTTTTAACCATCCTCGTTCGATGGCGTTTACAATATATTGGCTGTCGGAGAAGATTTGAATACTCAATCCTTTTTTCTTCAAGGCTTGCAAGCCGGCGATGACAGCCATTAACTCCATTCTGTTATTAGTGGTCAATCGATATCCTCCAGATAATTCTTTGGCGTGCCCCTTCCACATCAATATAGTTCCGTATCCCCCCGGACCCGGATTTCCGCGGGATGCGCCATCTGTATACATCACCAATGTATCTGTCTGCAATGCCTGAAATTTAATTGATGAGCTGGATCATGAATAGATTAAACCTGGAACACGCCTGTTTTGAAATCACCGATTACAGGATTTTGGTTGGCTGCTTTGATGCCTTCTGAAATCAGTTTACGGGTTTCCCCGGGGTCAATAATTGCGTCTATCCATAACCGTGCGGCCGCATAATAAGGTGTTGTCTGACTTTCGTAACGATTGGTAATCTCATCCAATAATTTTTTCTCTTCAGCCGCTTCGATTTCCTTTCCTTTTGATTTGAGTCCGCTTATTTGGATTTGCAACAGCGTTTTGGCTGCCTGTTCTCCTCCCATTACCGCAATTTTAGCCGTAGGCCAGCCAAATATGAAACGGGGATCATACGCTTTGCCACACATTGCATAATTTCCCGCTCCATAGGAATTGCCCACGATCACTGTGATCTTCGGTACGACGGAGTTGGCGACTGCATTCACCATTTTTGCTCCATCTTTTATAATTCCGGCATGCTCGCTCCTCGAGCCCACCATGAATCCCGTTACGTCTTGCAAAAAGACAAGTGGAATTTTTTTCTGATTGCAATTCATGATGAACCTGGCCGCTTTATCTGCACTATCATTATAAATCACACCGCCCATCTGCATCTCTCCTTTCCTGTTCTTTACGATGATGCGTTGATTGGCAACAATACCAACGGCCCATCCATCTATCCGGCCATATCCGCAGATAACCGTTTTCCCGTATTCTTCTTTGAATTGGTCCAGTCCAGGTGCATCCACCATTCGATCGATTACTTCCATCATATCATAAGGCCTGCTTGAATCTTTTGGAATAATTCCATAGAGTTCCTCCGGGTTTTTCTTCGGCGATACCGGATCGATGCGATCAAAGCCTGCATGTGGAGAATGCCCCAATTTGCCAATGATTTTTTTTACCTGGTCAAGACATTCCTGCTCGGACTCACAATTATAATCTGCTATACCTGATATTGCATTGTGTGTCATTGAACCACCGAGTGTTTCTATATCTATGCTTTCGCCAATAGCCGCCCTAACGAGGTAGGGACCTGCAAGAAAAATCGAACCATTCCCTTCAACCATCAAGGTCTCATCGCTCATAATCGGCAAATATGCACCTCCTGCCACACAGGCACCCATAACCGCTGCAATCTGCGTGATACCCATAGCGCTCATCCTTGCATTATTTCTAAAGATTCTCCCAAAATGTTCCTTGTCAGGAAAAATTTCGTCCTGCAAAGGAAGAAACACGCCTGCACTATCGACCAGATAAATAACTGGCAAGCGATTCTCCATAGCAATTTCCTGCATGCGCAAATTCTTTTTGCCCGTAATGGGAAACCACGCACCCGCTTTCACAGTTTGGTCATTGGCCAGGATAATGCATTGCCGTCCGCTGACGTATCCCAGTCCTGCCACCGTGCCGCCGGCAGGACAGCCACCTTGTTCTTCATACATCTCGTATCCTGCAAATGCACCAATCTCAACAAATGTTGAATCTTTGTCCAGCAAATATTGCAGCCTTTCTCTCGCAGTCATTTTGTTTTTTTCATGCTGCTTTTCTATTGCCTTCTTTCCACCGCCTAATGCGATTTTATCTAATCTCGTTTTGAGTTGACTCAGTGCTATCCTGATGTTGTCTTCATTTTGGTTAAATTCGAGATTCATTGGCATTATAATAACATGCAATTTAAGATTGATGGTGTAATATTGAGATAATTTTGAAGCACATGATTTCCACGGGCAAGCGAAGTTTAGTGAGTTGGATGGTGCCGATTTTCTTAGTGGTTGCCATTAAAATTTTTTCCTTATTTCCGGGGGCAGTTGAAAGGTATTATGCAACCGGAATCTATCCTGTCTTAGCCAGGCTCTTGCGGGTATTGTTTGGCTGGCTACCATTCAGTATAGGAGATATTCTCTACCTGATAGTAGCCATTTGGCTGGTGGTGGGATTGATTATATTTTTTAAGAAACTGTTCAGGAGGGAGTTGACGAGATCTTATTTCCAGCGCCTGGGCAGTTCGTTCTTGCGGTTAGCCTTGTACGTTTATATCATCTTCAACTTATTTTGGGGACTTAACTATAACCGCAGGGGTATAGCTTATCAATTGGAGCTCGAGGTAAAACCCTATTCAACGCGCGATCTCTGTGATGTAGTTCAAACAGTTGTCCAGCGCCTGAATGATTTGGACTCAGTTTCAAGAATCGAAAGACCCCAGCTTAAAGAGAGGAATTTTCTTTTTGCGTCTTCAGTAGAATCTTACAGAATACTGTCCGATCGTGACCTGATATTCACTTATCCATCACCGTCAGTTAAATCTTCGATGTTCAGCACCCTGGGTAATTACCTGGGATTTACTGGATACTACAATCCTTTTTCAGGCGAAGCGCAGGTCAATACAACGGTGCCCGTGTTCATTCAGCCTTTCACTACTTGTCATGAAATAGGCCACCAGTTGGGATATGCTAAGGAGAATGAAGCCAATTTTGCAGGTTATCTCTCGGGAAAATCCAGCTCGAATATGGCTTTCCGTTATTCTGTTTATTTCGATGTTTACATTTACGCGGCTTCTCAACTGTATGTACGGGATTCAACATTGGCCATTACCCTGCGGAATCAACTCAGGCCTGCTGTCAGGAAAGATTTTCTTGATCTTCGGAAGTTTTTTACCAGATATGAGAGTCCGCTGGAACCTTTTATCCGTCGTCTGTATGGCCGATACCTGAAAGCTAATAATCAGCCGCAGGGAATACTGACGTACGATGAAGTGGTGGCGTGGTTAGTGGCTTATACAAAGCGATACGGCAATGATGCATTGTAAATGTCATTCATTCAGAGCTGTCACAAAAAGTCAGAACTTGTTCTTCCACATCATACTCTCAACCGGCTTGTTCGCCTGCCCGCTGTATTTCGCATCTTTTTTCTGGTTGTATTTAACTTCAATCTCACCTTCTACCGGAAAATAAATCAATTGACCTACGGGCATGCCGCGGTACACTTTTACCGGTTGTTTTACTGAGATTTCCAATGTCCAATGTCCACAAAAACCGACGTCGCCTTTTCCGGCAGTAGCATGAATATCGATTCCTAAACGGCCCGTAGAGGATTTCCCTTCCAGGAAAGGAACATGCGCATGGGTTTCGGTATACTCCTGCGTAACGCCTAAATAAAAGATATGGGGATAAAGAACAAATCCCTCTTCAGGAATTTCAAAGTATTCAATCTCGTTATGCTTCTTGGCATCCAGGATATGTTCGCGATAAGTTGCCAGCACCTTTCCAAGGTGCACATCATATGAATTACTGCCGAGGCATTCTCTTTGGTAGGGTTCAATTTTGATCGTGCCTTTGCCAATTTCTTCGAGGATACGCTTATCAGATAAAATCATTTCTCTTTGAAGGTTTATTTGTTTATT
>PSRA01000011.1 GCA_003175695.1 Bacteroidota bacterium
AGACAAAGGTGGCAAGATTCAGGTAAACGATCTGCTGGCTATCATCGGTGCTCCCGGAGAAGATATTAGTTCACTGATAAAAGGAGGCTCCCAAGCTGCATCTCCTGCTAAGGAGAACAAGGCCAATCAGCCCGAGCCTGCTGCCAATGCTGCCCCGGCCGCGCCGCAAGCAGCTGCTCCAGCATCAGGACCGGTGTTGGATTTATCAACTATGCAAGAGGTGATTCTAATGCCCCGCCTAAGCGATACCATGACCGAAGGTGTAATCGCTGATTGGCACAAAAAGGTAGGAGATGCCGTGAAGAAGGGCGATATTCTTGCGGATATTGAAACCGACAAAGCCACCATGGAACTGGAAAGTTATAAAGAAGGAAAACTCTTATTTATCGGCGCTGAAAAAGGTCAAAAGATTGCAGTCAATGATCTGCTTGCAATCATTGGTGATGAGAAAAAAGTTGACGTTCAAAAAATTGTCAGTGCTTCCAAAACCAAAGCTAGTCCTGCTGCTGCGCAAGCAGCCGAGCCCGCTAAAGAGACTTCGGCTTCAGCTTCGGTCACTGCCGCCGGTGCGGTCTCCGCTCCCGCATCACTCAACGGGGATGGCAGGGTAAAAGCTTCACCACTTGCAAAAAAATTGGCGGCAGAAAAAGGAATCGATATTTCGAAAGTTCATGGAAGCGGAGATGGTGGACGTATTGTCAAAAAAGATATTGACAGCTTTGTTCCAGCTGCTGCCGCAGCGGCTCCGGCCACAGCAGCTGCGCCGGCTCAGAAAGTATCTGCGCCCATGGGACAAGTAAGCTTCGATGAAGTACCTGTTTCTCAAATGCGAAAGGTAATTGCCAAACGGTTAGCAGAAAGCAAATTCTCTGCTCCGCATTTCTATCTGACGATGATGATAGACATGGACAAGGCGGTAGAGAGCAGGGCTAAATTAAATGAAGTTGCTTCTGTCAAGATTTCTTTCAACGACATCGTGCTGAAGGCAGTGGCCGTTGCATTGAAGCAGCATCCTGCTGTCAACAGTAGCTGGCTGGGTGATAAGATCAGAATTAATCATCATATTAATATTGGCGTGGCTGTTGCAGTAGAAGACGGATTGCTTGTTCCGGTAGTTCGATTCGCAGATTCCAAATCCTTATCACAAATCGCTGCAGAAGTAAAAGATTTTGCGCAAAGAGCAAAAAACAAAAAATTACAGCCCAGTGATTGGGAAGGCAGCACATTTACAATTTCCAACCTTGGCATGTTTGGCATTGACGAGTTTACTGCCATCATAAATCCTCCCGATGCGTGCATCCTGGCAATTGGTGCTATTCAACAAATTCCTGTTGTAAAGAATGGCGCAGTGGTTCCCGGAAATATTATGAAACTAACCCTTAGTTGCGATCATAGAGTAGTAGATGGGGCAACCGGGGCAGCGTTCCTGCAGACACTGAAGGGATTATTGGAAGAACCATTGCGGATGCTCGTTTAACCTCAAAGAATTTCACGCAAAGGCGCAAAGGAAACAGGCTGTTTTCTTTGCGCCTTTGCTTACTTTGCGCCCCTGCAAAAAAATTTAAATCACGACGTTAATCATTTTATTCTTCACGTAAATAATTCTCTTAGGCGGTTTCCCCTCCAACCATTTTTTCACAATTTCATCTGACAGGATAATCTCTTCCACCTGCTGCTGTGTCGCATCCAGCGCGATCTTCAATTCGGTTCTCGTCTTCCCATTTATAGCGACCGGATAATTCTTATCTGATTCTACCAACCACTTCGACTCCAATTTTGGAAATTTCGCGTCCAGGATCGTCGTTTCATGACCCAATTGACTCCAAAGCTCTTCGCTGATATGCGGTGCAAAGGGAGCAAGAAGAATAAGTAAGTTCTCCAGAATTTGTCTCTTATTACATTGAAGATCGCTCAGTTCGTTCACCGCAATCATGAAAGCACTCACCGCAGTATTGAATGAAAATCTTTCCGTGTCATCTTCAATTTTGCGGATCGTTCGATGAAGAACTTTCAATTCCGCTTCAGAAGGATTATCATTCGTCCAGAGCTTTCCCTTTAGGTCATCAAAAAACAATCGCCACAATTTTTTTAGAAAGCGGTGCACTCCTTCAATCCCCTTTGTGTCCCAGGGCTTGCTTTGCTCAACAGGGCCCAAAAACATTTCATACATGCGAAAAGTGTCGGCGCCGTATTTATCAACAATTTCATTAGGATCTACCGTGTTGAATTTGGACTTGGACATTTTTTCAACTTCCGTCCCGCATAAGTACTTTCCATCTTCCAAAATAAACTGTGCATGTTCAAATTCCGCCTTCCATTTTTTAAACCCCGCCAGATCCAGCTCTATTCCATCGACAAAGCGGACATCAGCGTATAATGGAGTCAGTGAAAGGGAAGAATAATCGGGGTCGCTGATCAATTTAAAATAACCTGGTATGGCATCATTCACTAATTCAACCAATTGTTTTGGCGGCAATTTTCCTTGCTCAAAATTTTGATAGAAACTGTGAGAGACAAATACGGGAAAATCATGCGCCAGGTCAATTCCATTTTTTTCATCTTCATTTCTTGAACGCAAATCGACCCGGTATACGAACCGGCTGCTGCCTTGGATCATTCCCTGGTTTACCAATTTCTTGTAAGGCTCATCGTGTCCAATATAATCAAGATCATACAAAGCTTTCGTCCACATGCGGCTATATAAAAGATGCCCAACCGCATGCTCCGTTCCACCAATATATAAATCTACCTGTCCCCAATAATCACTGGCCTTTCTGCTGCAAAACTCTTTTTCGTTGTCCGGATTCATGTACCGAAGAAAATACCAGGAGGATCCTGCATAGCCAGGCATGGTAGAACTTTCACGTTTCAGGCCATTGCCAGGAGAGATCCAATTGTGAATATTTGCCAATGGTCCTTCACCTTCCGATCCGGCTTTATAAACATCCACTTGAGGTAATTCAAGTGGCAATTCCTTTTCATCAAGCGGGTAGGCGATATCATCTTTCCAAACAATCGGAAACGGTTCCCCCCAATATCGCTGACGGCTGAACGCCGCATCACGCATTTTATAATTCACTTTTCGCACGCCGATCCGCATAGATTCAATTCTTTCGATCACCACATCAATCGCACTACGCATGACCATGCCGTTCAGGAAATCGCTATTTTCCAGAATAGCATCTTTGGTCGGATTGGCCTCTTTACCATCGAAATGATTGCCGATAATATTTGTAATGGGAATATTGAAATGCGTCGCAAATTTAAAATCACGCTCATCGCCGCAGGGGACCGCCATGATAGCCCCGGTGCCGTATCCTGCCAGCACATATTCTGAGACCCAAATGGGTATTTGCCGTTTGTCAAACGGATTTATTGCATATCCGCCTGTAAAACATCCTGTAATTTTCTTTTCAGCTATACGTTCCCGTTCGCTCCTGCTGTTCACATATGAGACGTAGTCTTCAACGGCTTTTTTTTGACCGGCTGAAGTTATTTTCTCGACCAGCTCATGCTCTGGTGCCAATACCATGAAGTCCACTCCAAAGATGGTATCGGGCCGGGTTGTATATACCCTCAGTTTTTCCTGGGAAGCAACTAACTCAAAATCGATTTCCGCCCCATAGCTTTTGCCAATCCAGTTAGTCTGCATTTCTTTCATCGACTCACTGAAATCAACCTGGTTCAATCCATCCAATAACCTGTCCGCATATTCAGTAATGCGCAAATACCACTGACGCAATTTCTTCTTTACAACGGGAAAACCACCACGCTCGCTAAATCCATTAATCACTTCGTCGTTTGCTAATACAGTGCCCAGAGCTTCGCACCAATTAACTTCACCCAGGCCACAATAGGCCAGCCTGTATTCCATCAGGATATTTTGCTGTGCTTTCTCATCGAAACTATCCCATTCGGTCGCTGAGAATGAAGCATGCGGTGACTGAAATTGAGAATTTGGAATGGGATGATTTTTGTTGCCTTCCTTTTTGAAGATGTCAACCAGTTCGCGGATTCTTTCCGCCTTGGCTTTTTTCCGGTTAAACCAGCTGTCAAATAATTGAAGAAAGATCCATTGGGTCCATTTGTAGTAAGAAGGATCACATGTCCTGACTTCCCTACTCCAGTCAAAGGAAAATCCGATTCGGTCCAACTGGTTCCTAAAATTCTGAATATTGGCCGCTGTACTAACGGCCGGGTGTATACCATTATCAATGGCATATTGTTCCGCAGGCAGGCCGAACGCATCGTAGCCCATCGGATGCAGGACATTAAATCCTTTCAATCTTTTGAATCTCGCGTAAATGTCGCTGGCGATATACCCAAGAGGATGCCCTACATGCAATCCAACTCCGCTGGGATAAGGGAACATGTCAAGCACATAAAATTTAGGCTTGGTGCTTTCATTGGGTACCTTGTAAACACCTTCTTTCTTCCATTTCTCCTGCCATTTGCTTTCAATATCTCTGAATTTGTATTCCATATTTTTCTTTCCTGAATCCAGTAAACTAATGATCTAATATTCTCCTTCACGATGATCAGACTACCGTGTAAAATAAAATCGCATGAATTAATATCGGGATATGGATACATGCGGTTGATTTTTCCATTCAACTTTATCACTTCTGATGAGTATAAAAGTTGAAAAAAAGTTAAAAGCCCTGGGCCTCAAAATAATGCAGTTCTGACCTCGTTTAGAGGGCAACAAAAATACGGATTGTGACGCTAATCCGTTATTTTTGCCCGTTACCTATTGGTTACCAACCTGTAAATTCGATTCATATGGCGCAATTTGGAAAAGGATTTGCCAAAAGATCCACACCCTCTTATTTCATGGCCATCGTTGGCGTTTCACTGGTCCTTTTTCTATTGGGCATTTTAGGTTGGATAATAATTAATGCCAATAAACTGGGGGAGTATTTCAAAGAAAATATTGAGATGAATGTGTATGTGAGAGAGAATGTTTCTCCAAAGGATAGTGCCTCCCTTGTTCAATATATTGCAGCGCAGCCTTACGTGAAATCCTATGAATATATTACCAAAGATTTGGCGAAGAAACGCTACCTGCAGGATGGAAATAAGGACTGGGGATCACTTTTAGACAGAAATCCATTGCCGGCCAGCATCAATTTCAAAATCACGAAGGAATACGCCTCTAATGATTCGTTAAGTAAAATCAAAAATGATCTGGTCCAAAATATTGCTGTCAGTGACGTATTGTATCCTCAATCTTTAGTTAGCAACCTGAATAACATCACCAATAAGATTAGCATCATCTTATTGGGCGTGATCATCGTCATCTCCATTTTAGTTATATTTCTGATCGATAATACAATCAGGCTTGCTATGTTCAGCAATCGGTTCCTCATAAAAACCATGCAGATGGTGGGCGCCACCCGTTGGTTTATTGCGAGGCCAATGGATGTGCGAGCACTCATCAATGGTGCAATTAGCGGTATCCTTGCAGTAGGGGGGATGGTAGCCGTCATTTTTTTTGCTGAAAACCAGCTTCCATACCTGAGGGCACTTAGAGACTACACACTGCTAGCAGCTCTGTTTGCTGTTATCATTCTGCTGGGCATATGCATCTCTTTCGCCAGTACCCACAGAAGTGTTCTCAAGTACCTGAAAATGAAACTGGATGACCTCTATTAGCCAACCCCCTGGCTTCTTTTTAAATTGTATTTATAAATTGTCCTGAATACTTTCTAGCGGCTTGACGACCTAAGTTAATTAGCCAACAATTCACTGAGTTTGCCAGTTACCGTATTCAAATTTTCTTATCTTGCAAGCCTGATAAAAATCTTTCTATGGCGGAGAAAAAAAAGACGACCCCTGGCAGACAGTATGTGCCATTGTTTGGAAAAGAGAATTACCGTTGGATGATCATTGGCATGGTTGTCATCACATTGGGAATCATCCTGATGATAGGTGGTAAAAGTGACGATCCGAATAAATTTGATCCCAAACAAGTTTACAGCTTCACCCGCATCACCGTGGCGCCCATTCTTATCCTGGCAGGTCTGGCGCTCGAGATTGTGGCGATTTTTAAGAAACCTAAGAATAGCAATTCCTAAACGAATTTTAGTTATGAACCAGATGGCACGGTAACCAACCGTGCCATCTGGTTATAAACAGATAGTGTGCTGATTGCTTTTTCAAACTGATCTTAACAAAACTGCATTACTATGACTATCGTCCAGGCAATCATTTTGGCAATCGTAGAAGGCTTAACAGAATTCCTGCCCGTTTCCTCCACAGCGCATATGAAATTTACCAATCCGCTGCTTGGCCTGAGCGATTCTCCGTTTCTGGACATGTTTGAAATTGTTATTCAACTTGGTGCCATTCTTTCAGTGATTGTGCTGTATTGGAAAAAATTTGTTCAGTTCGGCAAGCTCCCATTTTATATCAAACTGCTGATTGCGTTGCTGCCAGCTGTAGTATTTGGAGTCTTATTGAAAAAGCATATCGACCAGGCTTTAAGCAATCTTGTTTTTATGGCTTGTGTGATGGTAGGCGGGGGAATAATCTTATTGTTTGTCGACAATTTTTTTACCAACCCGACGATTCACAACGAGGAGCAGATCACCAATAGAAACGCATTTATCATCGGATGCTTCCAGGTCTTTTCAATCATATTCCCGGGATTGAGCAGAAGTGCGGCAACCATAATTGGAGGGATGAGCCAGAAACTGGATAGAAGTACGGCAGCAGAATTTTCATTTTTTCTGGCAGTTCCTACCATGTTCGCGGCTTCAGTGAAAAGTTTTTATGACGTCCGCAAGCACAATCCTGAAGTCCTGTCTGAGAGTAATTTATTCATCCTACTGATTGGTAGCGTAGTTGCGTTCATTGTTGCATTACTAGCCATTCGATTTTTCATCTCCTATTTGCAAAAGCACGGATTCAAATTGTTTGGGTATTACAGGATTGCTCTTGGGCTGATTGTATTGGTGTTGGTTTTTACAGGCCTGATGAAATAGGGAATCTTACTTCTGCTGAATTAGACTTATTTTTAAATTTTATTCAAAATCCCTCGAGGCTATGCAAACTGCTTCAAAGAAAGTAATTACAGCATGGGCCATGTACGATTGGGCCAACAGCTCTTATTCACTGACTATCGTCTCCGCCATTTTCCCTACTTATTATACAGCCATTGCAGATCCCGAAGTTCATTTGTTGGGGAGAACATTTGAGCGGTCATCTCTGGCATCATATGCCATTTCATTGTCGTTTCTAATAATTGCCTGCATTTCGCCCATCCTTTCTTCTATCGCAGACTACAAAGGGAACAAGAAAGCCTTCATGCAATTTTTTTGTTACCTCGGTTCTGCCGCCTGCGCAGGCATGTTCTTCTTTACTAAGGAAAATATCGGCTTTGGTCTTCTTCTTTCTATTATTGCGTCTATTGGTTATTGCGGGAGCATTGTCTTCTACAACGCCTATCTCCCGGAAATTGCAGCTGAAGAAGATCAGGATCGTGTGAGTGCTAAAGGGTTTGCATTGGGATATGTAGGCAGCGTATTGCAATTGATCCTGAGCCTCGCATTTATTATGCTCAACGACAGCTTGAATTGGGGCTTAGGAACACTTCCGGTGCGTGTCGCATTTCTCTCCGTTGGATTTTGGTGGGCTGGTTTTGCACAAATCACATTCAGGAATTTACCACCTTCGAAAAAATCGGAACAGAAACCGGAGCATAATATTTTGACTAATGGATTTCATGAATTGAAAAAAGTATGGCAGCAGTTGCAAGTCTATCCGCGCCTGAAGAGATTTCTGCGTAGCTTTTTTTTCTACAATATGGGCGTGCAAACAGTTATGTACCTGGCTGTTTATTTTGCCTCCGATGAATTGAAATTGAAATCGACGGAATTGATCATTACTATCCTCATCATTCAGCTGGTTGCCATACCCGGTGCTTACTTGTTTTCCATGCTGTCTAAAAAGGCAGGAAATGTCTTTTCCCTGGCGGTTTTAATTTTAGTCTGGATAGGCATATGTATTGCAGCTTATAATACCAGGACAGTGAATCAGTTCTACGCGCTGGCATTTACTGTTGGAATGGTAATGGGCGGGATCCAATCATTGTCGAGATCTACTTATTCGAAATTGTTGCCTGATACAACCGATACTGCATCCTATTTTAGCTTCTATGATGTTTGTGATAAAATAGGCACCGTGCTGGGCACCCTTTCATTTGGCTTCGTTGGAGAATCCCTGGGTGGGATGAGAAATTCCGTCTTGGCTATTATGATTTTTTTCATCATAGGATTCGTGTTGCTGATGTTTGTCAGCATGAAAAAGGAAAGGGTTCAGCTGGCCGTGTAATTTCCTCCTTCGGTTATCCATCTACCAAACAACCAATACTGCCAATATAAGTATGCTCTTTGTGTCCCTATCTGGGTATACAAAGAGATTCCCAGGATCGATGATTATTTTCAAATTGAAACTCGCAACTTTGTTTAATTGTTATGAATCTTTATTCTGTTAATACCGGATTCTTCAAGCTAGACGGCGGCGCTATGTTCGGTGTTGTACCAAAGAGTATTTGGAACAAATTAAATCCGGCGGATGAAAACAATCTATGTTCCTGGGCACTGCGGAGCTTGTTGATTGAAGACGGCAATCGACTGATCCTGATAGATAATGGTATTGGTGACAAACAGGACGCAAAATTTTTTCAGCACTATTACCTGCATGGTGAAGACTCACTTGACTCTTCCCTCGCAAAACATGGATTCCATCGTGATGATGTCACGGATGTTTTCCTGACTCATTTGCATTTTGATCATTGTGGTGGCAGCATCATGAGAAAGGGTGAAGACCTCGTACCGGCTTTCAGGAATGCCATCTATTGGAGTAATGAAGAACATTGGAAATGGGCAACCGAGCCCAATGCGAGGGAAAAGGCTTCTTTTTTAAAAGAGAATATTTTACCTATTCAGCAATCGGGCCAACTGAAAATGGTTGCATCGCCTTCTGCTGGTCAGTTGACAAAATTTTCATCCACTATTCAGGTCAGATTTGTGTATGGGCATACAGGCGCGATGATGATTCCGGAAATTGACTTCCGAGGGAAAAAACTGGTTTATATGGCGGACTTGTTGCCGGCAACTGCGCATATTCCGCTTGCTTACGTGATGGCGTATGACATGTTTCCTTTGACTACGATGGAGGAAAAGAATGCATTTCTTAAAGAAGCGCTGGCGGGTGATTATATATTATTTTTTGAACATGACGCCTTCACGGAATGCTGTAACCTGCAGTCAACTGACAGAGGAATCAGAAGCAAAGATCAATTCTCACTGCAAGACATAAGCGCTGCATAATAATCTTTTCTATTTTTCGTTTATACATGCACTAACCCTTATCATAATAGACCGAATAGAGCCGGACATTAATTTTCCGGCTCTTTTTTATTCTGGCTTCTTCTTATAATAGTCCTCCGACTGGTAGTCAAAAGTCGTTACATGATGGTGGGAGTAGTCCGGGTCATACTTTACAAAGAAATACAAGTAAATTACCCGACTCAGCCGCATGAACCAGGGTTGCAACAGAATGAGAACAACTGAATTGATACCAAGCCACCAAAAAAAGCGGTTGTCTTCAGTCGACATCCCAATCAATACAAACCAGGCAACAAAACTTGCCACTGAAAACGCTACCGTCAATGCGTAGCTGACATATCCTGTTCCATACCAAAACCCGACCTCTAATTCAAAAGGCTGTCCGCATTCAGCGCATCGTTCAGGCATCTTGAGGGTTTTTTTCAATTTCCAGGGATTGCGTTCAACGAACATGGACCCGCGCCTACAGCGGGGGCATTTCATAGTAAATAAACTCCACAAATAATTTGGCTTCTGAGATGTTGGCATGACAAATAAAGCGCAAGTTACTTCATTCGATACAAAGAAGATGAGAAGAAAAACGAATTCGCGCCTTATCTAGCTGACGATTTCTGGCGGCTTTTGAAGCAAATACAACTTCACGTGCTTAAGGAAGGTCAAATGGGCAATATTGATGGCTATGACAAAACCATAGAAGCCGTCAAGAAAACCTGCGCGGACAAAATAGCTTTGCAAGAACGCCCAAAAGGGATTGATGACAATTTTGAAGAGATTGGTTCTCTTTCCCAAACCATAAATTGCAGCAGCGGAGATCGTACTAAACCGGTTGTTTTGCTGAACATGTTCGTCCACACTTCGATAGGAGAAATGGAGAATATCGCCCTTGAGATGGATAGCTTGAGCTGCCTTATCCATTATAACCTTGTCATGAGGGTTAATGCCACCCCACCTGGCAATTCTTTTGTCAAATAACCTCAATTTCTTATCCGGATACCAACTGCCATGGCGAATAAATTGTCCGCAATAATTCGTGCAGCGGTTCATGGTATATGCCGGACTCGGAAATGAAGACTTTATTTGGGAAATGGATTGCCCAAGTTGCTCATCCACGGCTTCATCCGCATCGAGACTCAATACAAAAGGAAATGAAGCCAAAGCCAGGGCATCATTTTTCTGTTCAATATATCCCGCAAACTTTTGTCGAGTGACCCTGGCGCCTTTTTCGATTGCTATTTCCACCGTTCGATCTGTAGAATATGAGTCCAACACGATAATTTCATCAGCAATACTCTTTACTGAATCAATGCATCTGCCAATCGCGTGTTCTTCATTAAATGTGATGATAACGACCGATAATTTTTCCATCTGGTGAGCGTCGGGTCGACCGGTTGCAGCTAATTTACAGATATTATTTCTTTCACCGCAGGTTGAACCGGGGCGATAGGTGCATATTTCCTTTCACCAATCTGCTGTCTCCACATGGCGTAATACAATCCTTTTTCCACTAAAAGGCTCTCATGGTTACCTGTTTCTACCACCTCTCCCTTTTCCAAAACATAAATTCTGTCCGCATGCATGATCGTTGATAAGCGGTGCGCTATCAAAATGGTGATTTGGTTCCTTTGGGATGAAACCTCGCGAATTGTTTGAGTTATTTCTTCTTCAGTCAATGAATCGAGCGCTGAGGTAGCTTCATCAAAAATAAGTACCCTGGGCTTACGTAGAAGCGCCCGCGCTATTGATAATCTCTGCTTTTCTCCTCCAGACAATTTCAGGCCACCTTCACCAATCATCGTATCCAGTCCCTTTTCAGCCCTCGCTAATAAGTTAGTACAAGATGCTTTTTGAAGAACATCCATGAGATCGGCTTCAGTTGCTTGTGGATTAACAAACAAAAGATTTTCTTTGATCGTGCCCGAAAATAATTGTGTGTCCTGCGTTACAAAACCAATTTGGTTTCGCAGGTCATCGAAATTTATAGCGGTTTCATCCAGGTTGTTATACAAAATTTTACCCTCTTTGGGTCGATACAATCCGACCAGCAATTTCATCAACGTAGACTTGCCGGATCCTGAAGGACCGACAAAGGCAATCGTTTCTCCTACCCTCACATCAAAGCTGATATCGTCGATCGCGTGATGGTGAGCAGTTTGATGTTTGAAAACGACATTTCTGAAACTTAAGTCGATGATGGGCCCCAAATGCCGTGGCTCTTTTGGCTGAGATTCGGGAACTTTTTTCATCAGATTATCGAAATTGTTCAGTGACGCTTCAGCTTCGCGGTAGGAAAGAATAATATTTCCTATGTCCTGCAAGGGTCCGAACACGAAGAATGAAAAAATTTGCATCGTTACAAGTTGCCCTGCATCCATTTTACCCCTGAAGATGAGATACATGAGAATGAACAGAATTACCTGGCGAAGCGTATTGACAAATGTACCCTGAACAAAGCTGATACTTCTTATCCTCTTTACTTTTGTCAGTTCAAGACCCAGGATCTTGTAGGTGTTTTTATTCAGCCTGCTCACTTCTTCCTGCGTCAACCCCAGACTTTTGATCAACTCGATATTCCTCAGTGACTCTGTAGTTGATCCGGCTAAAGACGTAGTCTGTTTAACAATATTCTTCTGTATGATTTTGATTTTTTTACTTAGAAGATTGCTTATGAATGTGAGCAGTGAAATACCAACAAGATATACGATCGGAATGGTCCAATTAATCCAAATGGCAGCATAAACGAAAACAAAAATCACTCCCACAATTACCCCAAACAGGACGTTGATAAAGTAATTAATAAACTTTTCAGTATCTGTTCTTACTTTTTGCAAAATACCCAGTGTTTCTCCGCTTCTCTGGTCTTCAAACTCCTGGTAAGGCAATTTCATTGCATGTTGCAAACCATCAGTGAAAACTTTCGCGCCGAATTTTTGGACCACGACGTTCATGAAATAATCCTGGAAATTCTTCGCTATACGGCTTACCATAGCTACCCCTATGGAAAGCAGCAAAAGATTAATCACACCAGGATGCTTCCATGAAAAGGAGGTAAAAAATTCTTGAGATGAAATTGAGTGGTGGATCCTTCTTCCCTGCACAAATTCGTTCGAAAGGTTGACGATCCTCCCAAAAATGATCGGATCAAATAGGGAAAATCCAATATTGATTGCTGCCAGCGCAAGGGTCAGAACCACCAGCCATTTATGAGGTTTAAGATAATTGAGTAAAATTTTCATATAGAGTTATATAACATTTGGGAGAAAGAAATGTTTTAATTGAGTAGTTTCATTCTTGATTTTCAAATATTCGTAAGATTTTAGATTGGTCCTAAAAAATTCATCTTCCTTCGCCCACTTGAATTATCTCCAATTGGCTGCTTAAACAGCAGCCAAATCTTCGAATTTAAGTAAATCTTAGCTTATTTTGCGATGCTTAAATGACCTTCATGGATTCACTACCTCTGGTTTCGATCATTACCGTCTCATATAACGCCAAGGCATACATAGAACAGGCTATTTTGTCGGTTTTGGAGCAGTCGTATAAAAACATCGAATATATTATTATAGATGGAGGATCCACGGATGGAACCATTGACATAATCAAGAAATATGAAGACCGAATATCAAAATGGATAAGTGAAAAGGACAGAGGGATTTCTGATGCTTTCAATAAAGGCTTGAAAATGGCCTCAGGATCCTTGATAGGGATGATTAATGGCGACGATTGGTATGAACCATCCACTGTTGAAAAAATTGTTCGTCAAATTGGAGAAAATGACATTGCTTATGGAGACTTACGCTTATTCAAAGAAGGAAAAACAGATTTTGTTCTCAGAGGTAACCATAAGTTTCTTGATCGGGAAATGACCATTAATCACCCCACCGTATTTGTAAGGAAAAGATGCTATGAGGAGTTTGGTCTGTTTGATGAAAAATATAAATGCGCCATGGATTATGATTTAATGCTACGTTTTTGGTCGAATCGATGCAGTTTCAAATATATTCCTGAAGTGCTTGCCAACATGAGATGGGAAGGTTTAAGTGACAAGAGGTGGTTATTGGGTTGTCGCGAAACGTTGGCTATTAAAGATAAATATATGCCCAACCACAAGCGGAAACATTTGCTTTATTTCTATAAGCACGTGGCAGCCATTGCAATTCCCAAATTCCTGAAAAAAATGAAACTTGATTCTGTTGTAAAAGGATACCGCTCCAAAGTTTCGAGAGTGAAAAAAGTGTATGAATAATCAACTTGATTCAACTTTGGATTCAGGGTAGAGAAATAACAAAGGAAAAAAGGTGCAAAGAATAATTCCATATTGCCTTTCAAATACAGATTCACTTAGGAAAAAGACAAAAATAATCAACATCATCCAGGAAAGGACTGGATTATTTCGCCTGATTGTCTTTACAAGAATGGCCCCACACCAAAAAACAAAGGCCACCAATCCAATAATGCCACTCTGAAGCGCTGCCTGCAAGAATTGATTATGGCAATTATATGCCAGATAACCTGGCCGACCTGCTTTTTTGTCTCCCTGGTACATGTTCATGCTAATATATTTTTTTACCAGGAAATCTTGTGCGTTCGCTGGGCCGACTCCGGTAATGAATGCGCGGTTGTCTCGTAAAATCTCATAAGTGAAGCGCCAGAGAAGCAACCTGAATTCCAATCCATTGAAATAATCCAAAGGTTTGAATTGCTTTTCTTCGAGAGAACTCACGTGAGTCGCCATGATGTCCTTAAATCTCGATTTAATCGGATTGTTGATAACCAGAATCATGGATACCATAACGCCTAAAGATATTGCGGCTATAGCTGCCGCTTTTCGTTTATATCTTTTCAAAAAATGATAAAAAATCGTGTATATCGCATAAAAAAATAAAACAATTAATACCATTTTTGAAGACAAAAGAATAACAAAGCCAGTAAGATATCCCATCCATAACCACATTAGCCACGCGTTCCTGTGAAGAAATCTCACTTTTATTCCTTCGTTCATCAGAAAAACCAAACAAATAAAAATATAGACCGAAAAATAGACCGCATGCTGATTTATGGCACTTACAAGTTTGTGGTAAAAAAACAAATCTTTCTCTCCCGTTTTTCCAAATTGAATCAGATTGGTTACGAGGCAATACAAAGAAGCTGCCGTAAGGAGTAAAGTGATAACAACCATCACTTTTCGCCGAAGCTGATCTGAAACAAAACTGGAAGAGCAAAAAATAATCGGAAGCACCAATAAAGCCAACTTTCCTTCAATGGCGCACCAGCCTTGATAAAATCCATGGTTGTTCAACATTGCGAGGAAAAACTGGACGAAAAAATAAATTGCATATGCAAGAAATAATTTGTCATTTCTCAACAAGGTCCATTTTTCTTTTAACCCTCCTTCAAAGAACCAGGTAGCGAGTAGCAACATGATAAAGATGCTATTCAAAACAAGCAAGGACAAAATAATTGTTGCTAAAATGCCACAAAGCAGGAAGGCCTTCCAAAGAAGAAGTTTATTTTTGAAGTTGTCGTTCATGCAACGCGTCGGTTAGACATTTCTCCAATTCGGTTGTAATATAATCCCAACTGTAATAAAGAGCTATTTTTTCTTTGTTATTAGCCAGAAAATTTGCATACTTCATTTTTTCTATCCCCTGTTCAGCAATCCTCTTAACATCATCTGCATTATTGAAATAAAATGCATCATTTTCCAAAACTGATTTGTTAAAAATATTATCGTGTGCAACAATCAGTGCTCCTGATGCCATAGCCTCCAGCAAGGAAGGATTCGTACCGCCAACTGAATGACCATGGAAATATAAACTAGAATAATATCGAAGATTATTTAATAAAGAAAGATCGTATATGGCTCCAACGAAAATTGTCTTCTTGCTTTCGTATTTTTCCTTTAAATATGATCCAAAATTGTTCTCATAGTTTCCGACGAGAATAAGGGGTGTCGATGATTTTGAATCTGCGTGGCCATGAAGAATAGTTTCAATATTGTTCTCTGGCTCCATTCGGGCAATGAGCATGTTAAATTT